>QKJM01000488.1 GCA_003249315.1 Archangium sp. | reverse complement strand
GATCCAGCTCCACGGTGATCGATCCGCCGCCCTGCCGCGCCGACGAGGTGATGGCCTTGACGCCCTCCACCTGCATCACCGCTTCCTCGAGCGGTTCGATCAGGTCGCTCTCCACGGCCTCCGGCGACGCGCCCTCCCAGCCCACGCTGATGCTGATGTTGGGGAAGTCCACGTCGGGGAACTGGCTGATGCCGATGCGCTGCGCCGCCACCAGTCCGAAGATGATGGTGGCCGCCATCAACATCCACGCGAAGACGGGCTTCTTGATGCAGGCCTCGGTGAGGCTCATCGCGAGGCTCCTCCCTGACCGCCGTCCGGCTCGAGGCGCGGCTCACCGGTGAAGCCGGGCCCCGTGCCCTCGACGATGCGCACCGCGGCGCCGTCTCGGAGCGCCTCGCCACCGCGCACCACCAGCATCTCGCCGGGATTCAGCCCTCGGCGCACCTCCAGGAGTCCGTCCGCCGTCCGCAGTCCGGGCTCCACCACCCGCTCTCGCGCCTTGCCGTCCTCCACCACGAAGGCGAGGAAGCCGCGCTCGCTGGGACGCACCGCCACCTGGGGGATGACGGGCGCCGCCTCCGTCGTCTCCACCGGCACCGTCACCGTGGCGAACGCCCCCGGCCGCAGCGCCCTCGCCGCCTCTCCCTCCACCTCCGCCACCACCCGCACCATGCGGCTCTCCGCCTCCGCCGCCGCCGCCACGTGGGTGATGCGCGCGCTGTGGCTGCCTTCCTCCGCGCGCACGGTGAAGCGCAGCGACAGGCCCGGCTTCACCCGCGCCACCTCCGCCTCGGGGACGGTGAAGCGCAACAGCAGCGGCTCGCGCCGTAGCAGCGTGGCCAGCACCGTGCCCGGCTGCACGTACTGCCCCGTCTGCACCGTGCGCGTCTGCAGCACCCCCTCCAGGGGCGCCCTCACATAGGCGTCCCGCTGGTTCAGCTCCGCCTGCTCGAGCGCCGCCTTCGCCGCGCGGGCCTCCGCCGCCGCGGTGCTCGCCCGCGCCAGGGCGCTCTCCAACTGCTCCGCCGGCAGGAGTCCCGGACTCTGCGCGTTGGCCGCCTCGCGCCGAGCCGCCGCCGCCCGGGCCTCCGCGTGGAGCGCCTCCGCCTTCTCCAGCGCCGCCTGTGCCGAGCGCACGGCGATGCCGTAGCGGGCCGGATCGATCTCCGCCAGCACCTGCCCCTTCTTCACCTCCTGTCCCTCGGAGAAGCGCACCTGCTCCACCACGCCCGCCACGCGTGCGGTGATCTGCACCTGCTCGAAGGCCTCCACCGAGCCCACCGCGGAGACGACGTACTCCACGTTCCGGGCCTCCACGGGCACCACCTCCACGGGGAACTGCATGGCGCCGCGTCCTCCGCGTCCGCCCTTCCCGCCAGGAGCGCCCCCTTCCTCCTTGCTACACCCGACCCCCAGGGCGAGCACGGAGCCCAGGGCGATCGTCACCACACGCGTCTTCACCTTCATGGCTCCTTCCCCAGCGGATCGAGTCCCACGGCGGCCCGCAGCTCCAGCAGCGCCGAGCCCAGCGTGAAGCGGGCCCGGGCCAGTGCCACCTCCTCCTCGAACTGGCGCAGCAATGCATCGGACATGGAGAGCGAGGACGCGAGCCCCTGCTTGTAGAGGATGCGCGTCTCCTCGGCATTCTGGCGGGCGGCCTTCACGGCGAGCTGGCTCCGATCCAGGGCGGCCTGGGCGGTGCGCAGCGCCACCTCGGCGCGCGCCACGGCCACGTCCACCCGCCGGGTCCGGGCCTCGAGCTCCAGCGCGCCGGCGCGGACCAGGGCCAGCCGCTCCCGGCGCTCGGCGTAGAGCTCGCCCCCGTCGAAGAGCGTCCAGTTGAGGTTCACCATGAGGAGCCCATCCCCTGTCCGGCCCGTGAGGCCGGCCTCGTTGGTGAAGCGGTACTGCGCGGTGGCGCCCAGGGATGGCAGCAGCCGGGCCAGGGGCTCGCGCGCCAGGGACTCCTGGGCCTCCACGCGCAGCCGGGCCGAGAGGAGATCCGGCCGGCGCTCCTCGGCGCCAACGGCCAGGGGCTCGAAGGACTCCACCGGGCGTGAGGCCTCGGAGAGCAGCGTCTCGGGGGAGGCCAGGGCACTCTCCACCGGGGCCACCAGGAGGTAGCCCAGCTCCAGGCGGCTGGTGAGGGCCAGGCCGCCGGCCTCGGCGAGCTGGGCCTCCGCGCTGGCCACCTCCAACTCCGCCCGCGTCACGTCATTGGCGCTGGCCAGTCCCGCTCCGGCCCGAGTTCGCGCGTCCTCGAGGGACTGCTTCGCGAAGGCGAGCCGGTGCTCCGCGGCCTCGGCCACCTGCTGCGCGCCCAGCGTGGCCAGGAAGGCACTCGCGGCCTCGAAGGCCACCTGCCGGCGCGCCTCCACCGCGTCCAGTTCCGCCGCCTTGCGCTCCTTCCTCGCGGCGGATAGCAGCGGGAAGCCCCGCGCGTCGAACAGGGTGACGCGGGCGAGTGCCAACCCCGAGAGCGCATTCTGGCGTTGGATCACCACGTCCTGCCCGCCCACCTGGCGCACCACCTCCACCGGGCGACGGGTGTAGGTGCCACTTACTGAGAGCTCGGGAAAGAAGAAGGCGCGGGCGCGGGCCACCCGGGCCTCGGCGGCCTCGAAGCGGGCCTCGGCGGCTCGGGGCGTCTCGTTCCGCTCGGCCGCGAGCGCCACGGCCCGCTCCAGCGTCAGCACCTCCTCGGTGGCCTGGGAGGAGTCCTCGGCTCGGACACGGGGCGCACATAGCGCCAGCCAGACACACACGGAAGAGAAGAGGAAGGAGTGGGTGGGAGACATGGAAACGGTGTGACCATATAGTCGGGTCATTCGAGGGAGACCATGGGTTCTACCCCTCTGGATGATGCGTCCCGGCTCGGGCCAAGGGGACAGTGGAAGATCTTTTTCGTCACGACGGGCGTAGTGCGCCCGGGAATCATCAAGCGATGCGTCTATTCCTGATGTTGTGGGTGATCGCGCTGGCCGGATGCAGCCGGAGCGGAGAGGTGGGGACAGGAGCGGTGCGCGTGGAGGTGTTCTACGCCACGTTCCGTCCAGGATGTCTGACGGTGACGGTGCAGGACGAGGCGGATGCGACCCGAGCGGAGACGCAGCAGCTTCAGGTGGATGCGCGGCTCAGCGACGACAAGCGGGTGGCGGTGTTCTCCAAGGAGGGATGGAGCGGCAGCCTGCGGGTGACGGCGAGCGCGCGAGAGCGCTCGTGCTCAGGGCCTGAGGTGGCGTCGAGCACGCAGGTCATCGAGCTTCCCGAGTCTGGGGCGGTCGTGGCGTACCTGGATCTGCGGGCGGAGGATCTGGACGGAGACGGCTACGTCAGCGCGCTCGCGCCCCAGAGGGGAACGGACTGCGACGACAACGATGCCTCGGTGAACCCTGGGGCGACGGAGACGTGCGACGGGGTGGACAACAACTGCTCCGGCAACGAGCTCGACGCGCAGGAGCTGTTCCACTTCTACGTGGATGCGGACGAGGACGGGTACGGGGACTCGGCGCAGGTGCGCACGGGCTGTTCGCCGCCGCAAGGCACGGTGGCGGCGGGGGGTGACTGCCACGATGGGAATCCCGCGGTGCATCCGGGGCAGGCCGAGCAGCGCTGCGATGGGCTGGATGACAACTGCGACGGCAATGCGGACGAGGACTTCCAGGTGGGCAGTACCTGCGAGACGGAGCTCGGCTGCGTGGGGGCTCGCGCATGCATGGCGAACGGCTCGGGGGCGGAGTGCGTGAGCGCCGAGGTGCCGACGGAGTGGTACGTGGACGCGGACGGGGATGGACGTGCCGGCACGAGCGTGGGCCTCTCCTGCGTCACGCCGCCGGAGGCGGTGGCGACGAAGGATGACTGTGACGACGACGGCTCGCGTTTCACCGGCGGCGCCGAGGTGTGTGATCAGCTGGACAACGACTGCGACGGAGAGGTGGACGAGGGGTGTGGCGCCATCCCCTGGGCCGCGCGGAGCCCGGGAGGGAACTCGGCGTGGGAGGATGTGGCGGTCTGGGGGTTGGGGAAGACGTGGCTCGTGGGGACCGGCGGCGCGGTGACGAACGTGGACGGGGCGACGGTGACGAACGTCACGGGCTGCAACGGAGACTGGATGTCGGCCTGGGCGCGGCCGAGCGACGGGCGGGTGTTCCTCGGCTCGGCGCAGGGCGTGCTGACCACGACGACGGTGGCGGGAGGTGAGTGTACGCCGGTGGCGGTGAACGGGGTGACGAGCAGCATCAACGGGCTGGTGGGCTTCGAGCGGAATGGCGTCACCACGGTGTACGCGGTGACGAGCGCCGGCCATGTGCTGCGGTGGGAGTGGCAGGAGGCCTCGTCGTCGATGCCGGAGGTGGTGAGTCAGGTGGCGGCGAACCTGCGGGACGTACACGGGCTGAGCGAGGACACGCTGCTCGCGGTGGGAGCCGAGGACTACCAGGGCGCCGGAAGTGCGGCGCCGAGGGCCTTCCGCTTCGACACGGCTTCGGGACAGTGGGCGCGCGAGTCCCTGCCGGTGGAGGTGGGCACGGGGGCGTACCTGAGGGGCGTGCATGTGGTGGATGGGCGACTCGCCTACGCGGTGGGGGATGGGGGCCTGTTGTTCGAGCGCGGCGAAGGAACGTGGCGGATGCTGACCCGGCCTGTTGGGTCGGAGGATCTGCGGGACGTGGTGGCCTTCGGTCCCACCACCGTCTTCGTGGCCGCGATGAATGGGAGCGGCCACCTGCTGCGCTTCGACGGCACCACGTGGACGGAGCCCTACAACCAGGGGCCGGTGCTGCGGGCGGTGGACGGGGTGGATCCCCAGGAGTTGTGGGCCGCGGGGTACGACGGCACGTTGGTTCGCTGGGGGCTCTGAGCTCCGGGACGCCATGGAGCTGACAGCGGACAGGCTCTCGGTGAGGCGGGGAGCGCGATCCGTCCTGAGGGACGTGAGCTGCGCGCTGCCCGCCGGGAGCCAGGTGCTGGTGCTGGGACGCTCGGGGGCTGGGAAGACGACGTTGCTCAAGACCCTGGCGGGGCTGGTGGGGCCGGCCGGGGGGAGGCTCCTCTGGAGCGGGGAGGACGTGGCCGGACTCGACCCCGGAGAGAAGCGGGCGAGGCAGGCCGCCTTCGGGATGGTGTTCCAGACGGATGCGCTCTTCGACTCGCTGACGGTGCGTCGCAACGTGCTGCTACCGCTGGAGCGTCGGCGGGTACCGCGGGAGGAGGCGGAGGCGCGCGCGGACGAGGTGTTGCGGGCGGTGGGCCTGGCGGACGCGGCGGACGTGCTGCCGGAGCGGCTGTCCGGGGGAATGAAGAAGCGGGCGGGAATCGCGCGGGCGCTGGCGGCGAGGCCCTCGGTGTTGCTGGCGGACGATCCCTTCGCGGGGTTGGATCCGGGGACGGCGAGCCAGGTGGCGCGGGTGCTGCGGGAGGTGGCGGGGAGCGGCACGCTGCTGGTGGCCGCGCCCGAGGCCCCACCGGAGCTCCCCCTGCCCCGCTGGCTGTACCTGAGAGGCGGAGAGCTGGTGCATGACGGAGCCCCGGCTCCGGAGTTGGAGGAGCAGCCGGACGAGGCGCTGGCATGAGCGCGGCGCTGGGGTGGCTGGGGGGGGAGGTACTGGGGGGGCTGCGGGCGGTGGGGGTGCTGGCGCTGGTGCTGGCGAGGACGGTGTTGGGGCTGGGGCGGATGGAGAGGCGGGAGCTGTGGAGGGGGTTGGTGCAGCTCGGCTGGGGCTCGATTCCGCTGGCGCTGGTGACGGGGGCGCTGACGGGGGCGACGGTGGTGGTGCAGACGGGGCTGTATGTGCAGCGCTTCAACGCGAGGGCGGTGCTGGGGTGGGCGGCGGGGTACGCGGTGCTATGGGAGTTCGGTCCGCTGCTGCTGGGGCTGATGATGGCGGCGAGGCTGGGGGCGAGGAACGCGGCCGAGCTGGCGACGATGCAGGTGGGAGGGCAGCTCGAGGGGCTGCGGGGGATCGGGCTGGATCCCTTCGCGGTACTGGTGGCGCCGAGGGTGGTGGCGATGGTGGTGAGCGTGGCGAGCCTGGCGCCGCTGACGTTCCTGGTGGCGGTGCTCTTCGAGGCCATGGCGGCCTACATGACGCTGGAGCTGCCGCTGAGAGTCTTCTTCGACAACTTCGGGAACCTGCTGAGTTCGGCGGACCTGCTGGGAGGAGTCCTGAAGACGAGTGCCTTCGGAGTTGCGATCGCGCTGGTATCGACGGGGGTAGGACTCCGAGCGAGAGGAGGAGCGAGAGCGGTAGGGCAGGCAGCAGCGGGGGCAGTGGTATGGAGTTGCGCGACGATCTTCCTGCTGGACTTCCTCCTGACAGCGGCGATGACGAGGTGGCTGGGATGAGGCCAGAGGAAAAAAAGGTAACACCAATCTCCCCTCTCCCTCCGGGAGAGGGACGGGGTGAGGGTGCCACGGATAAAGGGTTGAACCCGTGTATGCCCCCTCTCCCTCTGGGAGAGGGCTGGGGTGAGGGATTGCGGTCGAAGAGGGCAAGGAAGAGAAAATGAACCCCCTTCCCTTCTTCGGAGCCCCTGCCCTCCTGCTGGCGAGAACCATCAAAGCCACCGCAAGAGAAGGCCTGCACTGGAGGGAGACCCTGCGCCAGCTCAACGAGCTGGGAGCGAGAAGCGTGTGGCTGGTGCTATCGGGGATGGCCTTCTTCGGAGCGGTGCTGGTGACGGTGGCGAACAGCCAGGCGCGGAAGTTCACGGGGAACCTGCTGGTCCTGGGGCCGGCCTATTTCGAGCTGATGGTGAGAGAGTTCGGCCCGTTGGTGTCGGCGTTGCTGGCGGCGGCGAGAGGAGGAGCGAGCCACGGGGCGGAGCTGTCGACGATGAGCGTGAACGAGCAGGTGGAGGCGCTGGAGATGTCGGCGGGGGATCCGTACGCGGAGCTGGTGGCGCCGAGGGTGGTGGCGGGGCTGCTGGGAGTCCCGCTGCTATGCATTCTGGGAACGATGGCGTCGACGCTGTCGGCGGTGATAACGGCGAACCAGGCGTTCGGGGTGGATGGGTGGGCGTTCGTGGACGCGAGATACGTGGATGTGTGGGACGTAGTCGCGGGGCTGACGAAGGCAGTGGGGTGTGGGCTCTACATTCCGTTGGCGGCGGCGGTGGCGGGGCTGTCGGCGAGAGGAGGAGCGGAGGCGGTGGGCGAAGCCACGACGCGAGGCGTGGTGACGGCGTGCATCGGCTGTCTGCTGATCGACTTCATGGTGGCACTGGGCTTCCAGGGGCTGGGGCTGTGAGCGAGGCTCGGACGCTTCGATTCACCGAGGTTTCGGTGAGATTCGAATCGGGCCGGCGGGTGCTGGAGGGGCTGAGCGCGGAGCTGTCGACGCGCGAGCTGACGTTCGTGGTGGGGGCGAGCGGAGCGGGAAAGAGCGTACTGTGTCGGCTGGCGGTGGGACTGGTACAGCCGGAGGCGGGCCGGGTGGAGCTCTTCGGCGAGCGAGTGGATCGGCTCCCGGAGCGAGCGTTGAGAACCCTGCGGCAGCGGGCGCCGTACCTGGTGCAAGGTCCGGCGCTGCTGGACTGGAGGACGCTGAGGGAGAACGTGGCGCTGGCGGCGCCAGGAGCCTCGGATGACGCGGTGCGCGAAGCGCTGACCCTGGTGGGGCTGGAGGAGGCGGGGGATCGGCTGCCGACGGAGCTGGGACCTGGGGCGAAGAAGAGAGCGGCGATTGCGCGGGCGCTGGTGCTGAAACCAGAGTACCTGCTGCTGGACGAGCCGACGACGGGGTTGGATCGGAGGGCGGCGGCGCAGGTGGAGGGGGTGCTGGCGTCGGTGAAGGAGCGGGGACTGGGAGCGCTGGTGGTGTCGCACGACTACCGGCTGCTGCGGAGGCTGGCGGACAAGGTGCTGGTGGTGTCCGGGGGCCGGAGTGCGTTCCTGGGCGAGCCGGAGACGTTCCTGGCATCCTCGGAGCCGGAGCTGAGGGCGCTGACAGAGCCCTTCATGGAGTCAGCAACGGATGGATGAGCGTCGCTTGGAGATGAAGGTAGGGGCGCTGGTGCTGGCGGCGCTGGTGGGGGTGTTGGGGCTCCTGTGGCTGATGGGCGAGCTGCGGCCGGGAGGAGACACGGGGCTGACGGTGGACTTCGGGCACACGGGCAACGTGGTGAAGGGGGCGCCGGTGAAGCTGGGAGGGGTGGCGGTGGGCCGGGTGGCGGAGATCCGCCTGTTGCCGGACCGGAGGGACGCGGAGGGCCGGAGCCTTCCGGTGCGGATGGGGCTGTCGCTGAGGGAGGACGCGCTGGCGGCGCTGCGAGCGGACGCGCGGGTAACGGTGGCCACGATGGGACCGCTGGGCGAGTCCTACCTGGAGTTGAATCCGGGCTCCGCGTCGGCGCCTCCCCTGCCCTCGGGTGTGGCGCTGCGGGGCACGGACGCGCCGAGGTTGGATCTGGTGGCCCAGCAGCTCTCGGAGTTCCTGAACGTGGCGAGCGGCGCGCTGGCGCAGGATCCGGAGGGGCTGAAGAACCTGGGGGCCAACGTCTCGAGGCTGACGACGACGCTGGAGAGCGTGCTGAGCGAGAACCGGGGGGATTTGAGGACGCTGTCCACGGAGCTGTCGGCGGGAGCGAAGGATCTGCGGGTGCTCGCGAAGCTGGCGAGGGAGTCGATGCAGCCGCAAGGCTCGGGGGCGCGACTGTTGGGGGACGCGGCCGAGGCGGCGGCGGTGATGAAGAAGGAGCTACCGGTCATCTCCGACTCCGCGGCGAAGACGCTGAACGGGCTGGCGGCGGTGACGGGAGAGCTCGATGCAGAGGACGGGGCCCGGGTGAAGCTGGCGCTGGAGCGCTACACGGAGGCTGGGAAGAAGCTGGATGAGATCGCCACGAGGGCGGACCGGCTGTTGGCGCGCATCGAGGCTGGGGACGGCACGATGGGGGCGCTGTACAAGGA
>QKJM01000142.1 GCA_003249315.1 Archangium sp. | reverse complement strand
GTGGCTGAACCTGGCGCCCCATCCGCTGGCGCAGGCCTTCTTCGGAATGATGGCGGCGCGCACGATGATGGCCGGCGAGCGGCTGGGGCTGTTCACCGCGCTGGCGGACGGGGCGGCCACGGCGGAGGAGCTGGCGGCGCGGCTGAAGCTGTCGTCGGAGGGCACGCGGACGCTCCTGGAGGCGCTGGTCGCGTGCAAGGCGGTGGAGCGCAAGCGGGGCCGCTACCGGTTGGCGGAGCGAGCCCAGCACTGGTTGGATCCGCGCTCGCAGCAGTACGTGGGCAGCTTCCTGGAGTTCAACTACACCCAGTGGGAGTGGTGGAGTCACCTGGAGGACGCGGTACGCACGGGCAAGCCGGTGGACATCCACAACTTCTCTCCGGAGGACCCGAGCTGGCGCGCCTACATCCATGCCATGCACCAGCTCGCGCGCATGTCGGCGCCGGAGGTGGCCCGGGCCATCCCCCTGCCCTGGAGGGCGCGGCACATCCTGGACGTGGGCGGAGCACATGGCTGGTTCGCCGCGGAGCTGTGCCGTCAGCACCGGGGCTTGAAGGCCACGGTGCTGGACACGGAGGGCAGCGTGCGGGTGGGGCGGGAGATCATCTCCGCCGCGGGGCTGTCGCACCTGGTGACGCACCGGGTGGGGGACATCCTCAGCGCGGAGCTGGGAGGCCCCTACGACGCGGTGCTCCTCTTCCAGGTGATGCACCACCTGACGCCCGCGCAGAACGTATCCCTGCTGCGCCGGGTGCGCACCGCGCTCTCGCGACGGGGGACGCTGGCGGTGCTGGAGTACATGCGCGAGGACGATGAGACCCCGGGGAGCTCCGCCCCCCTCATCGGTCTGAACTACTTCCTCACCTCGAAGGCGACGGCCTACACACCCGCCGAGGTGGAGGGCTTCCTGGACGACGCGGGCTTCCGCATCCGGCGCGCCCGGGCCGTGCGCGACCTCCCGCTGCAGACGCTGCTCATCGCCCGCCCCGAGTGAGGGGGGCTCGAGGCCGGGGAGGCCACAGGAGGCTCGCCCGGCTCCCCTTCAACCCACCCCAGACCCGCATATAAAGGATGCGGGCTGGCGGGACGTTCCCGCTGGACTCCTTCCGCCGCGCCTCCCGATGCCCCCCACCACCCCCAACCCCGCCGAAGTCCAGGACGCCCCGCCGCTCACCGTCGAGCTGGACGAGGTGCTGGTGCGCACGGACACGCTGCATGAGGGGCTGCTGTGCCTCCTCAAGCGCCGGCCGCATCTGCTGCCCCTGGTACCGGGGTGGGCCCTGCGAGGCCGGGCCTTCCTCCGAGCGGAGGTGGCGCGGAGGACGGAGCTGGACGCGGCGAGGCTGCCCTACGACGAGTCGCTGCTGGCGCGGCTGCGCGAGGAGCGGGCGAACGGTCGCAGGCTGGTGCTCGCCACCCGATCGGACAGGCGCATCGCCGAAGCGGTCGCCGCCCACCTGGAGCTCTTCGACGCGGTACACGCCAGCGACGGCACCCGGGAGCTGTCCGGAGCCCACCGGGAGGCCCGGCTGAAGGAGGCCCTCGACGGTCGCTTCGAGGAGCTGTCCCACTCCGCCCCCCGCTCGCCGGGCCCGCGCACGCTGCTCCGGGCGATGCGGGTCCACCAGTGGGCCAAGAACGTGCTCGTCTTCGTCCCCATGCTGGCCGCGCACAAGCTCCTGGAGGGGGCGATGCTGTCGCGGGCGCTGCTGGGCTTCCTCGCCTTCAGCCTGTGCGCCTCCAGCGTGTACGTCCTCAATGATCTGCTGGACCTGGACGCGGATCGGCAACACCCCTCCAAGCGACGGCGACCCTTTGCCTCGGGGGAGCTCCCGGTGCGCACCGGGCTGTGGCTGGCGCCGATGCTCCTGGCCGCGGGCGGCGCGGTGGCCTCGCTCCTCCCCCCCTCCTTCCTCCTCCTCCTGGCCACCTACTACCTGACGACGCTGGGGTACTCGCTCTACCTCAAGCAGGTGATGATGCTGGACGTGCTGGTGCTCGCGGGGCTCTACACCGTGCGCATCTTCGGCGGCTCACTGGCGGTGGGCGTCCCCACCTCCGACTGGCTGCTCACCTTCTCCATGTTCCTCTTCCTCTCGCTCGCCCTGGTGAAGCGGCTGAGCGAAGTGCGGCGTCTGCGCCAGGAAGAGCAGCTCGAGGCGCCCGGCCGCGGGTACGGCGCCAGCGACTACGAGCAGCTCGCAAGCCTGGGTGTGTCCAGCGGCTACCTCTCCGTCCTGGTGCTCGCCCTCTACATCACCAGCCGCGAGGTGACGGCCCTCTACACCCACCCCCAGCGTCTGTGGCTGCTGTGCCCCCTGATGCTCTACTGGGTAGGCCGCATCTGGATGCTCGCCCATCGAGGCGAGGTGAACGAGGACCCCCTCGTCTTCGCGCTCGAGGACAAGGTGAGCTACGGGGTGGGGCTGCTGGCGGTGGGCGTGCTGTGGGTGGCGACGTTGTAAAGTGATACCGTCGAGCCTCCCGATCCGACTTCTCCTCCGGCGACCATGGTGTCCATCAACCCCCTCAGCAGCGACCAGCCCCTGGCCAGGCGCATCTTCATGCTCTTCCAGGTGTGTGCCATGCCGATCTCCCCGTTCGGCGCCCACCTGGTGGGGCAGGTGCTGGAACTCGAGGGCGATGAGGCACGACGCTCGCTGCTGTGGCTGCTGCCCCTGGCCATCGCCATCTTCGGCAACCTCTACCCCTACCTGCTCATCCGCTACCTGCTGGAGCGGGCCAACCGCATCCACCCGGGAGAGGCCTCCAGCGCGCGGCTCATCCGCCTCTTCAAGATGCCCTGGCGCATCGCCACCATCGGCATGACGGGCTCCTACGGCTTCGGCGCCTGCTTCTTCAGCGGCGCCGTGTGCCTCTGGTTCGACAAGAGCCTCTGGCACGGGGTGATGGGCAGCGGCATCGGCCTCGTCATCGGACTGCTGCTCTCCATCCCCGTGTTCATCATCGTCGAGCGCTGGATGATGCCGCTGGTCCTCGACGAGCAGGAGCGCCAGCCGGGGCTCCGCATCATCGGCTCCGACTTCTCCTGGGTACGCCAGGCCTGGTTCCTCCCCTACACCTTCGCCGTCTGCGTGCTCTCGCTGCTGTTCATGGGCGGCACCACGGTGTACGTGCAGACCTCCGCCGTGCAGCAGCGCATGGCCTCGCAGATGCGGGCCGCGGATCAGCCGCTCGCGGCGGAGATGGTGGAGAACCTCACCGGCTCGCTGCTCTCCGAGCTGAGCCTCCCCGTCGCCTCGCTGCTCATCATCCTCCTGTCGCTGAGCACCATCTCCGCGTGGATGATGGCCCACCGCCTGAAGCTGGGCTCCATCGCGGTGCTGCACGCCATCGAGGGCATCTCCGTGGGCAAGGTGCGGCCCTCCCGATGGGCCTCCACCGACGAGCTGGGGGACCTCTCCTTCGGCCTCAACGCCATCGTCCACCAGCTCGGCGCCATCCCCCTGGCGCTGCAGAGCTCCGCCCTCCAGCTCATGCAGGCCGGCAACACCCTCCGCGAGGCCAACGAGGCCCAGCGCCACGCCCTCAACGGCCAGGCCGCCTCCCTCCAGCAGACCCACGGCACCGCCCAGGAGATCCGCCAGACCTCCGAGCTCACCGCCCGTCGCGCCGAGGCCGTGCTGGACGTCGTCACCCACGCCGAGGAGCTGGGACGCGCCGGCACGCTCGCCATCGAGCAGACCATGGCCGCCTTCTCCTCCCTCCGGAACTCCGTCCACGCCATCCGCGATCGCATGGAGCGCCTGCAGGCCAGCGCCCGGCAGATCGGCGACATCATCGAGGTCGTCAATGATCTCGCCGACCAGTCCAACATGCTCGCCCTCAACGCCGCCATCGAGTCCGTCCGCTCCGGCGAGCACGGCAAGGGCTTCGGCGTGGTGGCTCGCGAAATCCGCCTCCTGGCCGACCAGTCCATCCGCGCCACCGGCCGCGTCCGCTCCATCCTCGACGAGGTCGGCCGCGCCATCGACGACGCCGTGGCCATGACCGACGCCGGCGCCGCCCAGGCCGAGGGCGGCCTCGGCAAGGTCAGGACCTCCGGCGAGAGCCTCCACCAGCTCTCCCAGATGGTCAGCGACAGCTCCTTCGCCGTCCGGCAGATCGCCACCGCCGTCAACCAGCAGAACGCCGGCTTCGCCCACATCTTCACCGCCATCGCCGCCCTCTCCCAGGACATGGAGCAGGCCCTCTCCCGACTCGAGTCCACCCAGGAAGCCGCCAGGACCCTCCAGCACATCTCCGATCAGGTCAACCAGGTGGTCCGCCAGTACCACTCCACCTGAGCCGGCACCCTCCGCCCTCCACCGGTGGACACTCCTCCCGTTTCACCCTCCTTCCCGCTGGCCTCCCCCTTCCCTCGTGCGCAGCATCCCGGAAGCCCGCAACCCCGGACAACTCAGTCTCCCGCGCTCCTCCAGAAAATACAACTACACCTGAAAATTACAGGATTGACCAAAAAGAAGCAGTCCTGTAATCTTCCGGTCGTATTGAAGGAGGCGCGAACTCGCCGTGAGGAGGCCCACGATGGACCGCCAGCAGCTACTCGATCACGTCTGCAACCACATCCTCAGCCTCAACTCGGGGCTGTACCCGGACGATGTGACCGAGTTCGCCTCGATGACCTATGATCTGGGCATGGACTCCTTCTATCTCGAGTCGCTCATCTCCGAGCTGAAGGAGCAGGTGGGGGACATCGAGTTCACGCCCTGGTACATCCGCGCCTCGCGCCGCGGGTACGACACGGTGGGCAGCCTGGTGGACTACATCGAGGAGTACCTCGCGAAGAAGCAGGAGTCGGCGCGAGAGCAGGACGCGAGCGAGGCTTCCGAGGCGGGAGCGCTCCGAGCGGAGCTGGCGTGAGCGAGACCGCGTCCGCCACTCGTCCCACCCTCCTGGCCATCGGCTCCGCCTTCCCCTCGCTGCCCCTCACCCAGGAGGAGGTATACGAGGGGCTGTTCAAGCAGTGGTACGCGAGCCTCCCCAACGCCGAGCGAATCATCCGGCAGACGCGCGTACGTCGGCGCTTCTTCGCGTGGGATCCGCGAGAGGTCTTCAGCGGCGGCCCGGTGAGCACCGGCCAGCGGATGGAGGCCTTCGAGCGCACGGTGCTGGAGGTGGGTGGACGCTCGGTGAGCGGAGTGCTCGAGCAGGTGGATCGGAAGCGCATCGGCAGCTTCGCCATGGCGAGCTGCTCGGGCTACGTGGGGCCCGGGCCCGACTACTTCCTGGCGCGCCAGCAGGGGCTGGGCTCCAGCGTACGACGCACCTTCGTGGGCCACATGGGCTGCTTCGCGGCCTTCAACGTGCTCAAGGTGGCCATGGACAGCCTGGCGGCGCGGCCGGAGGAGCACGTGCTCGTCAACTGCAGTGAGTTCAGCTCGCTGCACTACCGCCCCGAGGTGGACCCGGAGCAGGTGGTCATCCACGGCCTCTTCGGGGACGCCAGCGCCTCCGCGGTGCTGGGCAGCGCACCGGACGGCGAGGGCGTGCAGTTCCTGCGCACCCACACCGAGCAGCTCTGGGACACCCACGAGCTGATGACCTGGCACGTGCGCGACGACGGCTTCCACATGAGGCTCTCGCCCTTCGTGCCCTTCGTCATCGCCGAGCACATCGACGCCTACCTGGAGAAGCTGCTGGGCCCCGCGGGGCTGAAGCCGAGCGACGTGAAGCACTGGCTCATCCACCCGGGCGGGCCGAAGATCATCGAGATGCTGGCCCGGAAGCTGGAGCTGAAGGAGGAGCAGCTCCGCGCCACCTGGCACGTGCTGTCCGAGTATGGCAACTGCTCGTCCGCCACCGTGCTGCTGGTTCTGGAGGAGTTGTTGAAGACGGACAAGCCCCAGCGCGGAGAGTATGGGGTGATGCTGGCCTTCGGTCCCGGGCTGACCGCGGAGGGCCTGCTGCTGCGCTTCTGAGCCCACACCGAGAGAGGTGCCCACCATGAGCCCGCCACGACTGCGCCGACAGACGACCCCCCTGAAGCTCGGCCCCGGAGTGGAACGGCACCTCAGCCGCGAGCACCCCCAGCGGGTACCGGCCCGCGCCGCGCTCGCCCCGGTGAGCACGCTGCCCGAGGCCCTGCTGTACCTGGCCCGGGAGCGTCCCTCCCAGCCCCTCTTCTACATCGTCGACCTGGAGGACCGGCTCACCGTGCTCTCCGCGGAGGACGTGCTGCGGGACGCCACCCTGCTGGCCGCCCGGCTGCGTCAGCGGGGGGTGCGCCAGGGAGACCGGGTCATCCTCTCCTTCGACACCAGCGCCGACTTCATCGAGTGCTTCTTCGCCTGCAGCCTGCTGGGGGCCATCCCCTGCCTGGTGGAGCTGCCCTCCTCGCGCGCCTCCGTGCAGGCCTGGGGTGAGCGGCTGCGCGCCCGGCTGCGGCTGCTGGATGCCCGGGGCCTGGTCATCGACGCGGACTTCCTGGACCTGGCCCGGGAGGCGCTCCAACAGCACCCGTCCACCTCGGACGAGGCCGCGCCCTTCGCGGTGACGGTGGAGGAGCTGGTGGCCGAGGAGGCCGACGAGTCCTTCGAGCCCTCCACGCTCTCCCCCGAGGACGTGGCCTTCATCCAGTTCACCTCCGGCACCACGGAGGCGCCCCGAGGGATTCAAATCTCCCACCGGGCGCTGCTGGCCAACTGCCTGGAGATTGGCGAGACGGGCCGGTGGACCACCGACGAGCTGATGGTGTCCTGGTTGCCCCTCTTCCACGACATGGGGCTGGTGGCCTCCACCCTGGCCTCCTTCACCCACGGGCTGCCCACCGCGCTGCTGCCTCCCATCGGCTTCCTGCTCAAGCCCTCGCGCTGGCTGTGGGCCCTGCACTGCTTCCGCGGCACCTCCGCCTTCGCCCCCAACTTCGCCTACCAGCTCTGCACCAAGCGGGTGAAGGACGAGGAGCTGTCGGGGTTGGACCTGAGTAGCTGGAAGCGCGCCTACAACGCCGCCGAGTTCATCCATGCGGACACGGTGCGCCAGTTCTCGGAGCGCTTCGGCCCCTGCGGCTTCGAGTCGGACGCCTTCCTGCCGGCCTACGGCATGGCGGAGATGGTGGTGGGGGTGACGTGCCGCGACCGGAGCGAGCCGCTGCGGATGGAGACCCTCTCCCGCTCCGCCCTCTCCTCCCGCCGCCAGGCCGTCTCCGTCCCCGCGGACAGCGCGGACGCCCTCACCGTGGTGAGCGTGGGCCGGGTGTTCCGCAGCACCGAGTGCCGCATCGTCGATGACGAGGGCCGGGACGTGGGCGAGCGCCACGAGGGTGAAATCCTCCTGCGCGGGCCCTCCCTCTTCACCGGCTACTACGCCAACCCCGAGGCCACCGACGCCGTCCTTCGCGACGGCTGGCTGCACACCGGAGACCTGGGCTTCCTCGCCGAGGGCCAGCTCTTCATCTGCGGCCGCAGCAAGGATCTCATCATCAAGGCCGGCGACAACTACCACCCCTACACCATGGAGAGCGCCGCGGCCCAGGTGCAGGGCGTGCGCGCCGGCTGCGTGGCCGCCGTGGGCGTCAACAACCCCCAGACGGGCACCGAGGACCTCTTCCTCCTCTGTGAGACCGCCGAGACGAACCCCACCGCCCTGCGCCAGCTCTGCAAGTACGTGGAGGACGTCGTCTACCAGGGCTGCGGCCTGCGCCCCAACCGCGTCATCCCCCTCGCCCCCCTCACCCTCCCCAAGACGACCAGCGGCAAGATCAAGCGCGCCTACATCCGCCAGCACATCGAGGCCTTCGAGCAGCTCTCGCTGATGCGGCCCCAGCAGCCGAAGCACGCCGTCCACTGACGGCCCCGCCCTCTCTTCCTCTCAGGGCCCTGACGCGCTCCCGCGTCAGGGCCCTCTTTATTTTGGACTCAAACATTTCCCTACATCCCAGCACACTGTAATCTTCCAAGAAAAGTGAAACTGGTGATTGCTTTTATCGGATTCATGAGGTATCCAGAAAACCTCAACTTTCCGGGGAGACGGAAATGGTCCGCAGCGTTGTGAAGAGTGGGAAGTTCGCGATGGTCATCGGTTCGCTCGTGGCGCTGAGTGGTTGCAGCCAGACCGAGGAGCAGAAGCCGGCGGAGCTGACGCAGCAGCGCACGGCGGGCGTCCGGGGTTGCGCCACGGTGGAGCCCAGCGTGGAGGAGATGGAGGCCGTGGATGGCGCCCTCCAGCAGTTCCGCGCCGAGAGCAAGAGCGCCATGGCCCGCGCCAACGGCTCGGTAACCGTCCCCGTCTACTTCCACGTCATCAACAAGGGCTCGGGCATCTCCAACGGTGACCTGTCCACGGCGATGGTCAACGACTCCATCTCCGTGCTGAACGCCGCGTACGCGAACACCCCGTACAAGTTCAACCTGGTGACGGTGACCCGCACCACCAACAGCACCTGGTTCAACAGCTGCGACGCCAGCAGCACCGAGACGGCGATGAAGACCGCGCTGCGCCAGGGTGGCCCGGAGTCGCTGAACATCTATAGCTGCAACCCCGGTGGCGGCCTGCTCGGCTGGGCGACCTTCCCCAACTGGTACGCTGGCAACCCCTCGGATGACGGCGTGGTCATCCTCTACTCCTCCGTGCCCGGCGGCACCGCGGCGCCCTACAACGAGGGCGACACCCTCACCCACGAGGCCGGTCACTGGCTGGGCCTGTACCACACCTTCCAGAGCGGGTGTAACAAGCGCACGGGCGACTACGTGAGCGACACCCCGCCCGAGAAGTCCGCTGCCTTCGGCTGCCCTGTCGGCCGCGACACCTGCTCCGGTGACGGCGCGGACCCCATCTACAACTTCATGGACTACACCGACGACGCCTGCATGGACGAGTTCACCGCGGGCCAGGCGGATCGCATGGATGCGCTGACCCAGCAGTACCGCAACCTGTGATTCGAGTCTGAATCGCTGAAGTGAGAAG
>QKJM01000780.1 GCA_003249315.1 Archangium sp. | reverse complement strand
CTTGTCGTTGGTGCCCGAGGCCCGCGAGCCGCCGAAGGGCTGCTGGCCCACGACCGCGCCGGTGGGCTTGTCGTTGATGTAGAAGTTGCCCGCCGCGTGCCGCAGCTCGCGCAGCGCCGTGTGGATGGCGTGCCTGTCCCGAGCGAAGACGGCGCCGGTGAGTGCGTAGGTGGCGCACGCGTCGCACTCGCGCAGCGTCTCCTCGTACTTCCCATCCGGGTACACGTACACGCCCACCACCGGCGCGAAGATTTCCTCGCGCATGATGCGGTGGCGCGGGTTGCTCAACTGCACCAGCGTGGGCTGGACGAACCAGCCCTCGCTGCGGTCTACCTCTCCGCCGGCGAGCACCGTGGCCTCGCTGTCCTTCTTCGCCAGCTCGATGTAGGAGGACACCTTCTTGAAGGACTTCTCGTCGATGACGGCGCCCATGAAGTTGCGGAAGTCGGTCACATCGCCCATGCGCAGCTCGGAGATGAGCTCCTGCAGTCGGGCCTTGAGTCGGGGCCACATGGACTCGGGGACGTAGATGCGCGAGGCGGCCGAGCACTTCTGCCCCTGGTACTCGTAGCCGCCGCGGACGATGGCGGTGGCCACCGCCTCCATGTCATCGGAGGCCGAGGGGTGGACGAAGATGAAGTCCTTGCCCCCCGTCTCGCCCACCAGCCGCGGGTACTGCTGGTAGCGGCCGATGTTCTCCCCCACCGTGCGCCACATGCTCTGGAAGGTGGGGGTGGAGCCGGTGAAGTGGATGCCGCCCAGGTGGGGGCT
This sequence comes from Archangium sp., assembly GCA_003249315.1. Taxonomy (GTDB): domain Bacteria; phylum Myxococcota; class Myxococcia; order Myxococcales; family Myxococcaceae; genus QKJM01. Next base: position 8,162 of record QKJM01000780.1, on the reverse strand, counting down.
GGCCAGGGTGGGGTTGCCCACCGTGGGCCCGTCTCCCGGCAGCATGTTGATGACGCCGTCGGGCAGGCCCGCCTCGCGCAGCAGCTCCATGATGTACCAGGCGCTGTAGGCCGCGGTGTTGGAGGGCTTGAAGAGCACCACGTTGCCCATCATCGCCGGTGCGGTACACAGGTTGAGGGCGATGGAGGTGAAGTTGAAGGGCGCCACCGCGAACACGAAGCCGTCGAGCGGGCGGTAGTCCATCATGTTCCAGAGCTGCGGCGAGCTCACCGGCTGCTCGCGCAGCAGCTCCTGGGCGAAGTGGACGTTGTAGCGGAGGAAGTCGATGGCCTCGCACGCCGAGTCGATCTCCGCCTGGTAGGCCGTCTTCGACTGGCCCAGCATGGTGGAGGCGTTGAGGAGTGGGCGGTAGCGGGTGGCCAGCAGCTCCGCGGCGCGCAGGAAGATGGCGGCACGCTCCGGGAAGGGCATGCGTGCCCAGTCGTCCTTGGCGGCCAGCGCGGCCTGGATGGCCTGCTCCACGTGGCTGGCGTCCGCCTCGTGGAGCGTGGCCAGCACGTGCCCGTGCCGATGTGGCATTCGCACCGTGTCCGTCTTCCCGGTGCGTACCTGCTTTCCTCCGATGACGAGGGGAATTTCAATCTGCTCGGACGCCATCCGCCGCAGGGTGGCCTGCAGTTCGGTGCGCTCGGGAGTGCTCGGCGCGTAGCTGAGGATGGGCTCGTTGTGCGGTTGTGGCACGCTGACGATGGCGTTGATCACGCGGAACTCCTGGGGGTAAGGGCAAGTAGGAGAGGGCGCGCAGCATAGCCCTTCCGACTGGAGGTGGAACCTCCAGGGGCCCAAGGAGTTGGAACACCTGACAACTTCCCCGACTTCTCCGCTACGAGACGTGGGCAGGGTGGATGAAGCAGCCCTCCCTCGGCTCCTGGCTCTCCGGGGGCTGGAGCATCTCGCGCAGCCGGGTGATGAGCACGTCCGGCTGCACCGGCTTGATGAGGTAGGCGTCCGCGGCCATGCCGGTGTCCACACGGGGGGCGTGCCCGCTGAGGAAGAGGAAGGGCACGTGTCGCAGCGGGGGCTCGGCGCGTACGCGGCGGCACAGCTCGTAGCCGTCCATGCCCTCCATGGTTACGTCCGACACGATGAGGTCCGGCGGTTGCTTGCGAGCCTGCTCGAGCGCGGAGCCTCCGTCCTCCGCCAGCATGCACTCGAAGTCCGGCGACAGCAGGAGCTTCAGCGTCTGGCGCATGGACCACGAGTCTTCCACGATCAGGACTCTGGGCTTCATGGAGTGCTCCACATGACAATCGGCGGGAGACTCGGTACCAGCCGTCCAGATGATGCTGCTGGCGTGCTCCCCCCCCTTGGCGGACCTGTTCAGTTTCGCTCGTTTTCTATGGGGGTGGAAGGGGGGGAGCTGACTTTCTCGGGGGCGGAAAGGCGAATCCTTCCGGAGTCCGCTGGCTCCTACCCGGCAGAAGGGACGGCGAAGTCCGCCCTCGGGAGGAGACTCATGGCGACGGTGAACCTGGATGCGAGTGGCTTCGGAGAGGCGCTGGCGAAACCGGGGATTCTGCTCATCGATTTCTGGGCGAAGTGGTGCGCCCCCTGCCGATTCTTCGGGCCCGTCTTCGAGCGGGTTTCCACGCGGCACCCGGACGTCACCTTCGCGAAGGTGGATGTGGACGAGCAGGTGGAGTTGTCCGGCATGCTGGGCGTGCAGGCCATGCCCACGCTGATGGTGTTCCGCGATGGAGTGCTGCTGCTCAACCACGCGGGGGCGCTGCCGGAGAGTGCGCTGGAGGATCTCCTGCGGCAGGCGCGGGCGCTGGACATGGGGGAGGTGCGGAGGAAGATGGAGGCGTATCAGGCGGAGAAGGCCGAGGCGCGGGCGCGATCAGCGCTCTAGCGGCCAGCTCCGCCGAGGCCCGGGGCGCTCCCGGACCGCTCGAGTTCCGCCACCAGCGCATCCAGCACCGAGGCGAAGTCCGCGGTGGGCGTGGCGATGCTGCACGCGGCACCGCCGTGGACGAGCCCCACCACCTGGAGCCGGCGATCGACCAACGGAGCCCCCGAGTCCCCCTTTTCGCCGTGGAGGCTGGTGAAGAGGGCGAAGGGCACGCCGGGCAGGGAGGGGCAGCGACCGAGCCGCTCCAGCACCACTTCCCGCGGCGAGCCTGGCCGATCATTCCGGCCGGCGAAGAGGAGCCCTGTTCCTGGGAGAGGTAGCGTGTGGGCCACGAGCAGTGGTCGCACTGGCGCGGCCTCCGGGAAGCGGAGGATGGCCACGTCCCTCGGCTTGTCCACGAGCACCACCTCGCCGCCCAGTGTCCGCCCGTCCTTGAGGACCACCGGGAGGTGTTGCCCGGCCTCGCCGTCGATGCAGTGGGCGGCGGTGAGCGCGTGGCGTCCATCCGCCACCACCACGCCCGCGCAGTGCCCCGGGAAGAGTGTCACCGTGGCCTCCCCCAGGGCGGTGAGCTCCGGCGTGGCGGCCTCCGTCCTCGGGAGCGGGCCGCCGTTGGCGCAGGCCGCCAGCAGCAGCGCGGTGAGCAGTCCGGCCAGTCGGGTGGAACTCGTCGTGTGCATCCCCGTCCTCTCCTCGGGGCTCTCTTGCCCCGTCGAGGGTGAGGGTGTGCATTCCCGCACGGAGTCTGCTCCGCCGGAGTGCTCGGCGGGCGTACGGACGACGGCTCCTTGGTTCGTTCCGGTGGGAGATTTCGACGGAGAGTGCCATCGGGGTGTTGTGGAGGGGCGTGGCCCTTGTCATGGTGGCCCGTCCGTTTTTCCGCAGGAGTCCCCCACGATGAAGAGCGTGTCCAAGAGCGAAGAAATCTATTTCCTGTCCGGCAAGCGCACTCCCTTCGGGACGTATGGCGGCTCGCTGAAGGAGCTGAGCGCAACGGATCTGGCGGTGGAGTCGGCGCGCGCGGCCCTGGAGCAGGCGAAGGTGTCCCCCGAGTCCATCCAGCACGTCGTCTACGGCAACGTGGTGCAGACGAGCGCGGACGCCATCTACCTGCCGCGCCACGTGGGCCTGCGCACGGGCGTGCCGGTGCCGGTGCCGGCGCTGGGCGTCAACCGGCTGTGTGGCTCCGGCTTCCAGGCCTTCGTCACGGCGGCGGAGCTGATGCTCACCGGCCAGGCGGAGTGCGTGCTGGCTGGCGGCACCGAGTCCATGAGCCAGGCGCCTCACGTCATCCGCGGCGCCCGCTGGGGCCTGCCGCTGGGCAAGGGGGGGCTGGAGGACATGCTCTGGAGCGCCCTCACCGACAGCTACACGGGACTCCCCATGGCCCTCACCGCCGAGCAGCTCGCGGTGGACTATGCGCTGGGCCAGGACGCGGTGGACGAGTACGCCGTCCTCAGCCAGAAGCGCTTCGCCGCTGCTCAGGAGTCTGGTCGCCTCGAGCAGGAGATTTCGCCCGTCACCCTGAAGAAGAAGAAGGGGGAGACGGTGGTGGCTCGGGACGAGCACAACCGGCCGGACACCACGCTCGAGGGGCTGGCCCGGCTGCCCAAGATCTTCAAGAAGGACGGCGTGGTGCATGCGGGCGCGGCCAGCGGCATCTGCGACGGCGCCGGCTCCATGGTGATGGCCACCGCCAGCTTCGTGGAGAAGCACGGCCTCAAGCCCATCGCCCGGCTGGTGAACTGGGGAGTATCCGGGTGTGATCCGAAGATCATGGGCATTGGCCCGGCGCCGGCCATCCGTCAGCTTCTCGAGCGTGCCCAGTGCAAGCTGGGCGACGTGGAGCTCTTCGAGGTGAACGAGGCCTTCGCGCCGCAGTACCTCGCGGTGGAGAAGGAGCTGGGGCTGCCGCGCGAGCAGACCAACGTCAACGGCGGAGCCATCGCCGTGGGTCACCCCCTGGGGGCCTCGGGGGCGCGCATCACCATGACGCTCGCCTACGAGCTCAAGCGTCGGGGTGCCCGCTATGGTATCGGTTCGGCGTGCATCGGAGGTGGCCAGGGCATCGCGCTCCTGATCGAAGCCCTCTGAGGTTCGCCGCGCAACGGAAGATGACGATGAGCAATGAGCTGGATGCGAAGGCGGCCCGCGAGCGGGCCAAGGCGATCGCCGAGCAGCGGCGCGCCGAGCGGCGCAACCGCAAGCGCAAGTGCGTGGTGTGTGGTGTGGAGGAGAGCGACAAGACGCCCCTGGGGCCGCACCCGGAGGGGATCGGTCCCTCCTGCAAGGACGAGGTGACGTGCCAGGCTCGCCAGGCCGCGCTCGCGCGCTGAGGAGCTGGGGGGACGGCTGGAGGCTTCGGTCGTCCTCCCCCCCTGGCGGGTAGGCTGGAAATTCGGTCGTTTCCTTGCTGCCCGTCAAGAGACGCGGTAAAGGTGCGGAATCTCTGCTCTATACGAGGACGGAATGGCCGTTACCAACTTCACGGGCGTCAAGGTGTTCTCCACTACGCTCGCGCGCGATCGCGAGAACATGGGAGAGAACATCACCAAGTGGCTCAAGGAGAATTCCAACGTCGAGGTGGTGGACAAGGTCGTCACTCAGTCCTCCGACAAGGAATTCCACTGTCTGAGCATCACCCTGTTCTACCGCCCGAAGGCCTGATCCGGCCGTCACGGGGGTGATGACGCACGAGGGCGCTCTCTCCGAGGAGGGGAGGGTGCCTTTCGTCGTTTGGGGTGACTGGAACCGGACGGAAACGGTTGCGAGAAGGGCCTCCTTCCACCACCTTTGGTCGACTCAGGGGTCCACGAGTGGAGGAGATTTGATGCAGCGACCGATGCGGAGCTTTGGTGGCGGCGGCTTCGGCTTTGCCGGCATGGAGTCCATGGCGGCCCGGCTGGCGCTCGGGCTGGTGGTGGGCTCGGTGCTCGCGCTGCTGGCCCGGCCGTTGGGCTCGCTGCTGGTGCTCTGGCCCTCCCAGGTGTTCTTCGGGCTGCAACTCTGGCAGCCCTTCACCTACGCCTTCATCGAGCTCAGCCCGCTGGGCATCATCTTCGGTGCCCTCATCCTCTACTCCATCGGCGGGGGCCTGGAGATGAGCTGGGGCTCGCGGCGGCTGCTGTGGGTGGTGTACGGCGGCACGGTGCTCGCCGGCCTCCTCACCGCGCTGCTGGGCACCCTCCTCAAGCTGAACATGTCCTACACGGGCGGCTTCGTCATGGGCACCCTCGCCTGGGTGGCCTACGGGCTGTCGATTGGCAGGGGGCAGACGAACTTCTGGGGCATCCCCGTCACCGGCAACGTCTTCGCGGCCATCGGCGCGGGCTTCGTGGTGCTCAACGCGCTGGCGGCGGGGTGGCTGAGCCAGCTCCCGGAGCTGCTTGCGCTGGGCATCGCCTTCCTCTACGTGCGCGGAGGCAGCCCCCGGCGCCTGTGGCTGCGCTTCCAGCACTGGCGGCTGCAACGGCAGCTCCACGGGCGCTCGCGGCACCTGCGGGTGCTCTCCAGCGACCGCCCGGACTCGGACCGCTACCTCAACTAGGCGCCTGCCCGTACTGCTTCAGCTTGCGGTAGAGGGTGGCGATGCCAATCTGGAGCTGCTCCGCGGTGCGCGCCCGGTTGCCGCCGTTGCGTTCCAGCACCGCCAGGATGTAGGCCCGCTCCATCTCCTCCAGCGTGTGGGACGCGTCCGTGGGCATCAGGCTCGGGGGGGCCATCCGTACCTCCTCCGGGAGGTCCTCCCTCTCCACCCGGGTGCCCTCGCACAGCGCCACCGCGCGTTCGAGCGCATTGGCCAGCTCGCGCACGTTGCCCGGCCACCCGTAGCGCAGGAGCTGATCCGCCGCCTCCGGTGAGAGTCCCGTCACCCTCCGGCCCAGCCGCTCCGTCGCCTCGGCCAGCAGCAGGCGCGCCAGCGGGAGGATGTCGTCCCTCCGCTCCCGGAGCGGCGGCACCCGGAGTTCGATCACCCGCAGCCGGTAGTACAAATCCTGCCGGAAGCGCCCCGTGGTCACCTCCGCCGCGAGCTGGCGGTTGGTGGCGGCCACCACCCGCACGTCCACCTTCCGGTTGATGTTCTCCCCCACGCGGCGCACCTCCTTCTCCTGCAGGGCGCGCAGCAGCCTGGCCTGCATGGAGGCGGGCACCTCGCCCACCTCGTCGAGGAAGAGGGTGCCCCCGTGCGCGGCCTCGAAGAGGCCCGGCCGGTCGCTCGTGGCCCCGGTGAAGGCTCCCTTGGCGTGGCCGAAGAGCTCGCTCTCCAGGAGGCTCTCCGTCATCGCCGCGCAGTTGATGGCGACGAAGGCCTTGGGGGCCCGGCTGGACTCCTCGTGGATGAGGCGGGCGATCCGCTCCTTGCCCGCACCGCTCTCTCCGGTGATCAGCACGGTGGAGTCCACCTTCGCCGCCCGGCGCGCCAGGTTCAGCACCTGCTGCATGGCCTCGGTGCGCGCTACCATGCCCGCGGGATCCTCCTGCACGCCCGCCACCCGCGCCAGCGTCTGGCGTCGGGCCCGCAGCTTGCGCTCGGCCTGCTTGAGGGCTTCCGTCACCTGGGCCAGCGCTCCCTCCATGCATTGCGTCTCGTAGAAGCGCAGCGCCTCCCGGCACTCGAGGCTCCACTCCTCCTCCGGCTTGCCCAGAATCTGGCACACCGCGTCCCCCCGGCCCACGCAGCGCGTCTCCAGGCAGTACACCGGCCGGCCACGGCTGTAGCTCATGTAGCCGCTGGCGAAGCCCGTCAGCGTCCAGCACACCGGCTCCTCCGCCTTGCCCAGGTGCAGCAGGTGCTGCTCCGCCTCGTACGAGTCGTGCCACAGCGCCTCCGCGAAGGGCGCCGGCTCCTCTCCCGGTTCGCGCTCCACCAGCTCCATCACCACCTGGCCCTGCAGCGTGTGCAGCCTGCCTCCCGCCCGGCGCCACTGCGACTCGTCCTCCCAGGGAATCGCCGTCTTCAGCCCCTCCGCCACCCTCCACCCGTGCGCGTAGCCCATCCGGGTGAGAATCCCCCTCGCCGCCGTCATCCCCACCGTTTCGATCAGCTCCTTGCGCAGCAGCCCCAGCGCCACCGCGTCCATCAGCAGCGCCCGCTGGCCCGCGAAGTGGATGCGTCCCCCTTCCGGTGTGAACGACAGCAGCTCCCTCAGGTCCAGCTCCAGTCTCCGCGCCATCCCGCCTCCCTCTCAGGATGAGTGGGTTCTCTATCGTTTTGAGAGTCAAAGTGCGAGTCAATCCGCACTGTGTGAATAATTTCAGGGGTTTATGCGGCTGGCGTGGCTGGCCGAGGGTTTGCTATGAAGGACGAGCGAGATGGGTTCCGACTTGAATCGACGCGAGGTGCTTCAGATGGCGGCGGTAGCCGGAGTAGCCGGAGTGCTGGGGAGTGGGAGCGGGGAGGCCGCGAGCAAGAAGGTGGCGCCGGCGCTCTTCATTTCGCACGGTGCGCCTCTGGTGGCGCTGGAGACGGACGCCTTCCCGCGGGCGCTGAAGGCCTTCGGGGAGAGCACGGGAGCGGTGCGCGCGCTGGTGGTGGTGTCCGCCCACTGGGAGACGTCGGGCGAGGTGCGTGTCACCTCCGCCGAGGCCCCTTCGCTCATCTACGACTTCTACGGCTTCCCGGAGCCCCTCTACCAACTGCGCTACCCCAGCCTCGGCGAGCCCGCGCTGGCTCGGGAGATCGTGTCGCGGCTGGAGGCGGCTGGGGTGAAGGCGGTGGCGGACGGGACGCGGGGGTGGGACCACGGTACGTGGGTGCCCCTGCGGCTGGCCTTCCCGGAGGCGCGTACGCCGGTGGTGCAGGTGTCCCTGCCCCGAGGTGCCTCTCCGGCGGAGGTGGCCCGGCTGGGCGAGGCGCTGCGTCCGCTGCGCACCGAGGGCGTGCTGCTGATGGGCAGCGGGGGCATTGTTCACAACCTCCGTCGCGTGGTCTACCCGGACAAGAATGCGCCCGCGGTGCAGTGGGCCCGCGAGTTCGATGACTGGGTGGCCGAGCGGCTCGCCGCGCGCGATTTCGTCGGGATGCAGGACTGGACGCGCGCACCGAATGCACAGCTCGCGCATCCCAGTGAAGAGCATTTCATGCCGCTCTTCTTCACCCTGGGGGCGGCCTTTCCCGACGAGGCCGTCACCTCCGTTTTCGAGGGCTTCCATTATGGAACCCTCTCCATGCGCAGCTTCGCGCTGCGCGGATGAACCCGTCGTACCCTCACCTGGAGAGAGACAAAATGAAGCTGTCCCTGAAGTCCGC
>QKJM01000733.1 GCA_003249315.1 Archangium sp. | reverse complement strand
GTTCTGGATGAGAGCTTCGATGTCGTTGTCCCCCGTGGAGGAGGGATCCGCCACGAAGACGGGCCGGCCCTCGCTGGAGGCCTGCGCGAACTTGGTACACTGCCGGATGATGGTGGGCAGCAGGAACTCCGGGTAGTGCGTCTGCAGCGCCTCCAGCGCCTCCTTGGCCAGCTTGAAGGTGGCGTTGAAGGCGTTGACCACGATGAAGACGTTGTCCAGCACGTGGTCCAGGTCCTCCTCCAGGCTCTGCACCGTCTCGAAGAGCAGCTTCAGGCCATGGAAGGAGAGGAAGTCGGCCAGCACCGGGACGAAGAGGTCGTTCGCCGCCATCAGCGCGTTGAGGTTGAGCAGCCCGAAGGACGGCGGCGCGTCGAAGACGACGACGTCGTAGTGGCTCTCCACCTCCTTGAGGGCGTTGCGCAGCTTGAACTCGCGCCCCGCCATGGGCATCAGCGCCAGGTCCACCGTGGACATGGTGAGGTTGGAGGGGATGAAGTGGAGGTTGTAGAGGGAGGACTGCTGGATGACCTGGGACATGGGCGCCTTGCGCACCAGCACGTCCAGCAGCGTCTGGTCGAAGTCCTCGCCCTCGAAGCCCAGGCACTTGGTGGCGTGGCCCTGGCTGTCCAGGTCGACGATGAGCACCGAGTAGCCGAGCTCCGCCAGGCGCCAGGCATAGGAGGTGGACAGGGACGTCTTCCCCGTACCGCCCTTGAAGTTGAGGAAGAGCTGCTTGCGACGGCCCGCCAGCGGCGCCGGCCAGCACCCCAGCTCCTGCCGGAGCGCCCACACCTCCTCGCCGCTGAAGCTGTCCTTCTTCGCCTCGGCGGCGAAGGACTTCGGCTGCAGGCCGAGCATCTCGGCCACCTGCTTGGAGTTGTACGTCGGCGCATCCATGGAAAACCCTTCGTCGAAACCTCAGGGGCGCATACCTTGCCTCAAGCGGCGTAGTATTTGTGGCCCCGTCTCACGATTGCTCCCCTGGCGACCAGCAGGGCAAGCGCCTCCTCCGTCATGGCGGGAGAAGAGGAGAGCCCGCTGGCCAGCTCTCCCACCGAGCGGCCCCGGATGGCCACTCGAATCTCCGAGACCAACCGCCCGCAGAGCGACTCCACCGGCGAGGGCGCCGGGCGCGCCGACGCGGACTGACGCGCCGCGGCCCGCGCCGGAGCCACCGCCCGGGCCTGCACCGGAGCCACCGCTGGAGCGGGGGCCGTCGGCATCCGGGGAGTCAGCGTGGCACGCACTGGCTGTACGGGGAGCGCGGAGAGCCGGCGGATCTCCCGGCGACGCCGGCCCTCGTCCAGGGCCACCACCGAGGAGACGTCCTGGCCGAGGATGCGCGAGAGGCTCTGCGCGGCGGCGCGGCGCACGCGCTCCTCCGGGTCGTTCAAGGACTCCAGCAGCAGCGCGCGGGCGGACTCTCCCCTGCTGGCGCCGAGCGCGAGGGCGGCCAGGGCACGCACCTCCGCGTCCGAGTCGTGGATGGCCTGCTCGCCCAGGCGCCGCGCGCTCTCTCCCTCCAGGCCGAGCGCCAGCAGGGAGGCGCGACGGCGCACCGAGCGATCCGGATCCTTCACCGCCTGGGCCAGGTGGGGCGCGGCCTCATGAGGAGCCAGGGACAGCAGCGCCTTGAGGGCGGCGATGCGCACCTCGGGAGCGGAAGAGGACAGCAGCGGCGACACCACCGAGGCGCCCTCCTCCCCGCCCACCTCGGCGAAGGCCGACAGCAGGGCCACCTGCACCGTCGGCTCCTGCTCCGCGAGGAGCGCGCTGGCCAGCGAGGGCGCGGCGGCCGGCTGGCGCAGGGCCTTGAGGCGCTCGGCGGCGCGCGCCCTGGCGGTGGCGTCCGGCGCGGACAGCTCCCGCACGGAAAAGCCGAAGAACGTCTCGTCCTGGCCCCCAGACAGCTCCGCGAGCTGCCCGGGGCTCACCGCCAGCCGTCCCTCCTGCTGCAGGCGCCAGGCGTGCCGCATCACCGGGGAGGCGCTCGCCCCCGCCGCGCCGGTCGCGCCCACCGCCGCCACTGCCAGGGCGGGTTGCTCCACCGGCTCCCGCGGCTCCACCTGGCAGGCGGACGCGCTCGGAATGGCACCGGGCCGGGTCACCACCAACACCTCGCTGCGCAACTGGGAGATGAAGGAGGCCAGGTCGATGCCCAGATCGTCGTCCTCGTGCTCGAGCGCCTGGCGATCCGCCGCGCGGATGCGGCTGGCCTCCAGCAGCTTGTCCAGCAGGTGGGTGCGCTCGGTGCGCAGGGCCTGGTTGATGCGGCCCAGCTCGTCCCGCTCGGCCCCCTGCCTCCCCAGCCGCACCTCCAGCGCCGCCAGCTCGCGCCGCAGGCCCAGCTCCCGCTCCTCCGACCGCGTCAGCTCCTGCTTGAGGTGCGCCACTTCCTCCCGCGTGGACCCCAGCTCATGGAGCAACTGCTCGACGCGGGCCTCGAAGTAGACGATCTTTTCGAGTGCGCTCTTGAGCAGCACGTCCGGACGCTCGTCGCTCACGACCTGACCAGCCCTCCCAACCGGGGCACGCCTGGTGCCCTGCACCCGTTCGCGGCGCAGTGGACACCGGCACCCGGAGAACCCGGGAGGGCGTCACCATATGTCAGACCCTCGTGCGAGGTAAACCCCTGAAATGGCGGGACTTTTCTCCCCCACCTCCCCTCTGGGGTTGACAATCGCGCAGAGGCCGATTTGTCGGCCCCTGGCACGATCGCACCCTCGCGCCCGGGCCCCGGATGGGACGCGGAGGGGGCCCGAGGCCGATGGCTACCTCCATGGTCATCCCACCGGTGGAGAGCAATCTCCAAGGTCACAGGGAGAGGACGGGCGGGGAACGGAGGGCCTCGGGAACTCCCCCGCTCCCGGAGGGGCCCGGCCAGAAGAATGACTCACTCGAAAAGTTTGTCGCTGACATGTGACTCAGAGAGTCATATAACTCCTTGAGTCAGCCTCCACGAGTCAGCACGGAGCCGAGAGGAACCATGGCGTCGAAGACTACTTTTCCAGTCCCCCGCAAGCAGTCCTCCTCGTCCCGGAGCGGCCCGCGCAAGAAGAAGGCGGCCAGCACCGGCCGGAGCAAGAAGGAAGCGAAAGTGAAACTGTCCAAGGCATTGGGAGAAGCAGCGAGAGAAGGACGGCAGCGAGCCGGATTGACCCAGGCGGACGTGGCCGAGCGCATCGGAGTGGCCACGGAGGTGTACGGGCGCCTGGAGCGAGGGCTGCTGATGCCGAGCGTGCCCACGCTGCGCAAGTTGTGCCTGGTGCTGCACCTGCCGGCGGACAAGCTGCTGGCGCTCAGCACGGTCCGCCCCCCCGTCTGGGAGCCACCGCCCCCCCGGCCAGAGGAGGAGGAGCCCCAGTTGCGGCGGTTGGTCCGCCACCTGCGCACCCTGAATTCCAGCCAGCTCCGGGCCCTCTCCCTCATGGCCGTCACCCTCCGGCGCGAGTGAGCGACCCGGCGTCCACCGGCCCTGGGCCTCCATCCACCTGGGAGGCTCGGCACTTCCAGGGCTATGCTACGCCCGTGCGTTCCGCAGAAGGACTCGACGACTATCTCCGAGACCCCATCGGCCGCTACCTGACGGGGGAGAACTTCCTCCATTGGTACGCTACGCCCGGGATATGTGGCTTCACCCTCTGGGGGCGCCCCGGTGAGGCGCAGATCCACCGCCTCACCCAGGTGCTCGACGTGGAGCTGGCTCCGGCCGCGCCCCACGTGTCTCTGGTGGACGCGCGCCGGGTGGAGGCGCCGGACGCCAACGGACTGTCCATCCTGGTGAAGTACATGGTGCCGCGCATCAGCGGCTTCTCGCGGACGGTCCGTCGCCAGGCGCTGCTGCGCCCGGACGGAATGACGGGGGCGGTGGTGGCGGGCTTCTACGGCCTCGTCAACTCCGCCTGGCCCACCCAGTCCTTCTCCGATCCGATGGAGTCCCTCACCTGGCTGGGCCAGTCCGAGTCCGAGGCCCGGACGCTGCTGGACGAGCTGAACGAGCTGGTGACGCAGGTCATGGGACAGTCGCCGCTGCTGGGCGAGCTGCGCCGGGTGCTGCGCAGCCGGCTGCTGGACGTCAACCTGGCGGAGGTGGCCCGGGAGCTGGGCATGTCCGAGCGCACCCTCCAGCGCCGCCTGCGCGAGTCCGGCACCTCCTTCCAGACCGAGCTCAACACCGTGCAGGTGCGCACCGCGCAGGCGCTGCTGCTGGAGAGCGACTCCAAGCTCACCGCGGTGGCCGTGGAGGTGGGGTGCGCCTCGCTGCAGCACTTCAGCGGCCTGTTCCGCAAGATGACGGGTGAGTCCCCCAGCTCCTGGCGCGCCCGGCACCGGAAGATGCCCTAGCCGGCACCTCCTCGCGGAGCGCGAGTGCGCCCCCGGGAGAGTCTCCTCGGCTGGCCCAGGCGCACGGCGGGCGTCCCCTTCTTCCTCGCCGGGGCCGCCTCCGCGGGGAGGATGGGGTCCGGGCACACCTCGCGCAGCCGGCACCCGCGACACTCGGCCCCGCTCCACACCGCCTCGTAGAGGGCCGTCACCCGGTCAATCACGTCGAAGTCCTCGGTGACGAAGCCCAGCTCGAAGTTGCGCGCGTCCTCCCCCTTCGCGCCCAGCCCCGCGCCGGTGAGGTTGGCGCTGCCCAGGTAGGCCCACGCGCCGTCCACCAGCACCGCCTTGAAGTGTACCCGCGGGCACACCTTCAGCTCCAAGCCCCCCGACACCAGCCTCGCCCGCCGGTCGAACTCCTCACGGAAGGGCCGGCTCGGCAGCTCCGCGTGCAGCAGCCGCAGCGCCACCCCGCGCCGGGCCAGCCCGTCCAGCACCTCCAGCACCGGCACGAAGCGCCCTCCATGCTCCACGTACATGGCCTTCACGTTGGCCGTGGCAATCCACACCGACTCACGCGCGTGCGCCAGCTTGCCCAGCACCACCTCCCGGTACAGCCCGCCACCGTCGAGCAGCTCCGCCTGGATGGGCCTCATGCCTCCCACCCTCACACGCCCCGCCGCCCCCCGCGAGTTTCCCTCCCCTCCCACCCGATAAATGACCTCGGGTCGCTTGACAGCCAGCCGGACACTCCTTAACCCATGACTCATGGTCAGCAACACGGCGAAGCGGCTCCAGCGGGCGAGGAAGGAAGAGGACAAGGAGGCGAGGAGGCGGCAGTTGCTGGAGGCGGCGCTGGCGCTCTACCGGAGCACCTCCTACGAGGCGGTGAAGATGGCGGACGTGGCGGAGCGGGCCGGGCTCGCCAAGGGGACGGTGTTCCTCTACTTCCCCACCAAGGAGGCGCTGTTCCTGGCGATGCTGGAGGAGCAGCTCTTCGCGTGGTTCGACCGGCTGGAGACGACGCTGACGGAGGGCGGAGGCCGGTGGACGGGAGCGAGGGTGGCGCGCACGGTGGCGGAGTCGCTGGAGGGAGAGGAGCCGCTCACCCGGCTGCTGGCGCGGCTGCAGACGGTGCTGGAGCAGAACGTGAGCACGGAGCAGGTACGAGGCTTCAAGGAGCGGCTGCTGGAGGCGGTGCAGCGGGCGGGGGCGCTGGTGGAGAAGCGGCTGGCCTTCCTCCAGCCTGGAGAGGGCGTGCGCTTCCTCCTCCATGTCAACGCGCTGGTGACGGGCCTGCTGCAGATGGCGGACATGGCGCCGGTGGTGCGCGAGGTGTTCGCCGCGGCCCCTCACCTGGAGCCCCTGCGAGTGGACTTCACCCACGAACTGACCCACGCCCTCACCCTGTTGTTGCGCGGGCTCGAGGCCCGCTGAAACCCCATTTCCCGCCTGGGGAATGAGAGGCGGAAGCGTGTTCAGACGTAGACAGTGCGGAGCGCGAGAGCCGGCCCCCCCGTGTAGGCTGACGGGGAGCCGGCATTCGAGGAGGAGACGAGGCGATGCGCGTGGTGAGCATGGACGAGCAGATGCGGCAGAACCCCTTCCAGGAGGCCTTCGAGCGCCTGCGGGCCCGGCGCTGGGAGATGGCGAACACGAGCGCGAAGGAGCGGGTGGAGCGCTTGAAGCAGCTGCGGCGCGCCATCGTCGAGCGGCGTGAGGCGCTCTACCAGGCCATGTACGCGGACTTCCGCAAGTCGCCGGCGGAGGTGGAGACGACCGAGGTGCTGCTGGTGCTCGCGGAGATAGAGCACGCCATCAAGCACCTCGGGAAGTGGATGAAGCCGAAGCGGGTGGGCACGACGCTGCTGCACACCGGCACGCGCGGCGAGGTGCGCTACGAGGCCAAGGGCGTGGTGCTCATCATCTCCCCGTGGAACTACCCCTTCCAGCTCCTGATCAGCCCGCTGGTGCCGGCGCTGGCGGCGGGCAACTGCGTGATGCTCAAGCCGAGCGAGAAGACGCCGCACACGGCGGCCTTCATCGACCAGCTCATCCGCGACGTGTTCGACCCGGGTGAGGTGACGGTGGCGCAGGGAGGGGTGGAGACGGCCCAGGCGCTGCTGGAGCTGCCCTTCGACCACTTCTTCTTCACCGGGGGCCCGCGGGTGGGGCGCAAGGTGATGGAGGCGGCGGCGAAGCACCTGGCGGGGGTGACGCTGGAGCTGGGCGGCAAGTCACCGGCCATCGTCGACGAGACGGCGGACCTGAAGGCGGCGGCCGAGCGCCTCGCCTTCGGCAAGTTCATCAACGCGGGGCAGACGTGCGTGGCGCCGGACTACGTATACGTGCATGCCTCTCGAGAGGAGGCCTTCCTGGAGCAACTGAAGGAGGCGCTGGGACGCTTCTACGGGAAGACGGAGGAGGCCCGGAAGGCGTCGGGAGACTTCTGCCGCATGGTGGATGACGCGCAGTTCACCCGGGTGAACGGGCTCCTGGAGCGCTCGGTGGCCGCGGGGGTGCGCGTGGTGACGGGCGGGGTGGTGGACCCCACCAGCCGCTACATCTCGCCCACGGTGCTGGCGGACGTAACACCGGACTCGCCGGTGATGGAGGAGGAGATCTTCGGCCCGGTGCTGCCCGTGCTGCGCTACGAGAAGCTGGAGGAGGTGGTGCGGCACATCCGCGCGGGCACCAAGCCTCTGGCCATGTATGTCTTCAGCAACGAGCGCCGGAACATGGACGCGTTGTTGAAGCAGACGAGCGCGGGCGGCACGTGCATCAACACCACCGTCATCCACCTGGCCCACCCGGAGCTGCCCTTCGGAGGCATCGGAGACAGCGGGGTGGGCAACTACCACGGCGAGTACGGCTTCCGTACCTTCAGCCACGAGCGCGCCGTGCTGCGCCAGGGACGCGCCTCCTTCGTGCATTGGTTCTTCCCGCCCTACACCGAGAAGGCCCGGAAGATGCACCGCATGGCCAGCCGGTTGTTCGAGTAAAGCCAAATGAGCAAGCAGGACTGGCGCCCCCAACTGACAACCATCGAAGAGCCCGTTGCCGAGGACCATTGGTCCTATACCACGAGCGACGGGAACACGATGGTCACGAAGATAACCGTCGGACGTCCTCAGCCGCTTCCTGGCGAAGAAGATCGAACCTGGTACTGCCCTCTCTCCATTGAGGGCCATCTTCCTGGCATCAAGTGCGTCATGGGCGTCGGACCTGTCGATGCCCTCATGAATGCCATGACGCTCGTAAGGCGGTTCTTTGAGGAGCACTCCGACGTTACGCCCAGAGCCCGATGAGGCTTCGGGCCGGTCGACTCAATGCCGGATGGGAGGTCCGAACTCTGTTCCGCCCGAAGGACGCGCCTGGGGATGGACGGCGTGAGCTTCCATCCCCTGCCCGCCCGTCAAAGACAAAGCCCCGGCGTCGGCAGGAGCCGACCCGGGGCCTGTCTACTCAGCGTGCCTCGGGCACGCCAGTGGCTCGGTCCTAGTCGACGTCAGGCACCGTGTCATCCTCGAAGCTGACCACCACCTCTTCCGAGCAATTGCTCGTACCGGCCTCGCACACGCGATAGTTGTAGAGGGCACCCCGCTTGAGCGGGTTGTCGGTGTAGGCCCCGTCGTTCTCCGTGGTCATGACGAGCTCCCCCCTCCGGTACACGTCCACATGGGTGCCGGGGATGCCGGCCCAGGTCAGGTCCACGTACCTTTCACCCAGCACCATGTAGTTGTAGGCACTGAACGCGATGGTGGCCGTCACAGTCTGCTCGGTGGTGCTGCTCAGGCCCGTGCTGTCCGTCACCGTGAGGGACACGGTGTAGTCGCCGGCCAGCGCGTAGGTGTGGCTGGGGTTCCGCTCGCTGGAGGTATTGCCATCACCGAAGCTCCAGCCCCACGAGACGATCTCATCATCCGCATCCGTGCTGGCGTCGGAGAAGCCGCAGGTCAGCCTGTCGCACGAGGAGGTGAAGGAGGCCACGGGCGGCTTGCCCACCGCGAACACCAGGTCGTCACGGTCGTTGTAGCCACCGGTGTTGCAGGCGCTCACCGAGCCGCTGAAGCGGAAGTTGCCGCGCACGGCCTGCAGGCTGCCCTCGGGGAGCGTGTAGGTCGCGGTGAGCTCGTGGGAGCCACCCGACGGCGGCCGGAGCGTGGCGAGGTAGGTCCATGACGGGTTGGAGGCATCACCCGTGTAGTAGAGGTCCAGGTAGTCCGAGCTGCCGGACGACCAGGCCCACACCGTCATGGACACCTGAACCGTCTTGCCCGGAGCGAACGGCGAGCCGTCGAGGGTGGTGATGCGGATGCGGTCCAGGGACTCGTCGTAGTGGTAGGTGCCGCTGTTGCCGTCGGCGCAGGAGCTGTTGATGGTGTTGGGGGCGTTCTTCTCCGGACCCAGCCTGCCGCGACCATCCAACAGGGAGCCGGTGTCGCAGTAACCACCCACTTCATCGCAGATGGGCGCCTTGAACGTGTCGCTGTAGCTGGCGAAGCCGGGATTCTCCACCGAGACGGTGACGGCGCTGCTGACGCCCACGTTGCCACCGGCGTCATAGGCCTTGGCCAGCAGCACCTGGTTGCCATTGCCACCCAGCAGGGTGTTCC
>QKJM01000250.1 GCA_003249315.1 Archangium sp. | reverse complement strand
ACCGGCTGGCCGTAGGCATCGCTCGTGGCACACAGCAGGCGCGCCTGGGAGACGCCGTCCGCCGGCAGACGCTGGGGATTGAGGACGCACGCCAGCCCGTCCGTGGGCGGCAACATCAAGTCCATCGCCGTCCGTCGGACGTTCCCCGCGGAGTCCACTGCCCTGGCCTGCCCGAAGCGGTGCCCGGGGGGGACGATGACAGGGAGCCGGAAGCGTCCATCCGCATCGGCCCGCGCCGGCCCGAAGGACTCGCCGGCGATGGTGAGGATCACATCCGCGTGGGGCTCGGTGCGGCCCGGCAGGTTCACCGCCGCGGCCAGCGGCACCAGCACCTTGCCGTAGGCGCCATGCACCGACTGGGGGTGGGGCCACGCGAAGAGCGCCACGAGGATGGCCACCTCCGGGTAGCGCGTGTCCGGCAGCAGGTAGCGAGCCTGCCACGTGCCAGGCCCCGTCCGCTCCAGCCCCTCCACCCGCCCCACGCTGGCACGCAGCACGGGCGCGGCCCCGGTGTCGTCCGGCTCGCCATCCGGCCGCAGCAGCCGCACCGTGAGCCGGGCCTCTTTATCCCTCCCCTTCACCGGAGCGGGCGGATCCAGCTCGAGCGACACCCTCGTGGCCGGCGGCCCCAGCGCGTACCGGGCCTCGGCCCGCTGCCCCTCGGCGACCTCGGCTCTCACCCGCACCTCCCGGGCCCCCGGCTTCGGCACCACGAGGAACGTCTTCAGCGGTGGCTGCTCCGGCCCCGGCCGCAGATCCGCCCCCTCCACGGATACCTCCAGTCCCTCCACGGGGAGGAGCGCCCCCGAGGCCTCCCTTCGCACCACCGCGATGGAGAACCCCTCGGGCGGCACGGCCGCGGAGGGCCCCAGAATCGCGAGCGTCTCCGCGGAAGCCACCGTGGCGGCGAGCAGCAGGACTGGAAGGAGCCGGTTCAGGATGTTCAGATACCTACCAACGAAAGCGCCCCTCCCGAAGTGCTATCGCCGACGGGAGGAGCGGACCCGCACCCGCGCCCGCTCGGGGCGCACGAGCAGCGTGGCGAGCAGCAGCACCCCGAACGCGGCCACCGCGCCGCCCCCGGTGCTGCAGCCGCCCTGGAGCGGCAGCGGCTGAAGCTCGGGCTGCTCCCCGGACACCGAGGCCTCCTCCGGAGTCTTGCCGCCCTCCGAGGGCGCCTCGGTCGACACACCACCGGACGGCTTCCCCGCGGAGTCCTGCCCCTCGTACCCGGCTGGCACGAAATAGCGCTCGAGGGCCGACTTGTCCGCCGGTCCCCCCTGACTCTCGGGCGACACGAGCGTGCCATAGCGGAACTCCCCCCCCTCGAGCGAGGAGTCATCCGGCTCGGCGCCACACACCGGCTCGCCGTAGACGCGCACCCGGAAGGCGCTTCCGGGCGCTCCCGCCACCCGGGCGGCCAGCCGGGACAGACCCTGCAGCGGCACCACCCGGGCCACCGACAGCACATCGTGCCGGAAGCTGTCGGGCTCCACGTAGAGGCCCTCGCCGAGCGTCACCTCGCCGGATGTCGCGGGCGAGCCCCCGAAGCCGTTGTCCACGCACAGCACCCCGGTGCCCATGGCGTCGATGTTCGTCGAGTCCACCTCCGGCCGACCCACCGCGCGGCCCACCTCCAGCGAGCCCAGCATCCTCCACGCCCCGGGCTCGTCGCAGATGGCGGATGGATCCTCCACGGAGCGCACCGGCTCGCACACCTCCGGCAGGCGGAACGTGTAGGCGTACACGTTGAGATCGTCCTTCTCCAGCACCGACCACACCACCCGAACCAGACCGTCCTCCGCGACGCTGATGTCACTGAGCGTCTCGTTCTCCGGCGTCTCGGTGAGGCGGTAGAAGGTCTGGGTGCGCAGATCGTAGAGCACGATGTCGAAGGAGTCCCCAGCGGAGGCACGCCGCTCGAAGGCGATCAGCGAGCCGCTCACGTTGGGATTGGCATCCACACCAGGGAGCGCCAGGCGCTGCACGGGCCCCCCACCCACCGGCTGCCAGGCGATATCCGACTCGTAGGCGCCATCGAGGAGCTGCCGGGTGACGTACACCACCACCTCGCCGTTGGTATCGGGCTGGAACTCCTCGCCCTCGGACCCGGTGAGCCTGCTCACCTCGTAGCCACCCTCCACCTCCCGCGCATGCCAGATGTCACAGGAAGTCTGGTCGAGGGCACACTTGGCCCACGCCGTCGTCTTCCCGTCCGGGCTGACGGAGGGCGTCCGATCCAGCAGCGCATCCTCGGACAACCGGGTGAGCACGCCGGTGTCCAGCCCGTAGGCGACGATCTCGGGCGCCAGCTTGCTCGTGTAGCCAAAGTCCTGCCACGCCACCGAGCGCTCCCCCACGGTCGCCGCTCTCCGGTCCAACGCCGACCGCGGCGCGAGCAGCTCCGGCTCGCCTCCCTGGCTCACGTCGTAGCGGTAGACGGCGATGGAGTCCGAGATGCGGCTGAAGACCACCGTGTCCCCGCTGATGTCGGCGACGAAGTCGAAGCCCCCATCGTTGGGAATGCCCCGGTCCTCGCCCGTGAGCATCTCGTGGTAGCGGATCTGACTCCCGAACTCATCTTGATGGGTGTAGGCCACCCGCGAGCCGCTCACGTGCGGATCCGTCTGGTGCCCCGGCCCATTGTTGATGATCTGGGATCTTCCCCTCAGCGGAGGACCGACGACCGCCTGCGCCACGGCCAGCGTCGGCAACAGGCTCGCGAAGAGGATGAGCATCCGCAACATCGTGGCTGACCTCCGGTTGGACACATCGGCGACAAAACCCTACAGCCCCACACACGGACACTTCAGGCTCAGCCCCCTGAGCGCCCACCGGCGCTTTCACCCACAGCAGTCATGGCCGGCCACACTGAAGGCCCCACGGCTTTGCGCACCCAGACTTTCGCCCGGGATTGCCCTTGTACGGGAACGACTCTCAGAACTTGCGAGTCTGCAAACTAAAGGCCGAACGACCAGGGGTCAAGCCGCTCCTCTGGTTGCCTGTCCCCCAGCCCCTCAGCCCCCTGGGTCATTCCCACAAACCTGGGTCAACCGCAACCCCCCTGGGGGGAGTGGTATCCAGGATCAGCTCCCTGCTCTCCTCGCCCCGAGCGCCGCCGACGGAGAGGGAGCGGATCCGAACGGGGTTGCGACCTTCCTTCAGGGGGACGGTATGCGAGAAGCGCCCCTCCGCGTCCGGCGAGAGCGGATGGCCACCCACCTCCACGCGGCTACCAGGTTCGGTCCTTCCGGAGACGACGAGCTGCCGCTCGCGGACAGTGGAGCGCGCGGGCCAGTCCACCTTGAGGAGGAGGCTGGAGGGGATGGGGGTGGGCTCCGAGGGTCCGCGGCCGGGGCGGACGATGGATTGCTGGCCGGGGCGGACGATCACCACCTTGCCCTGGCCGGTGAAGGAGACCTCGCCCGCGCGGGTCCCCACGGCGACGGTGCCCTGACCATCGTTGCTGATGGCGAAGGTACCGCCCTCGGTGCGGGCCACGGCGTCGCTGCCGGCGGCGAGCACCTCGAGGGTATGGCCGGTGCCCAGCCGCACACGGGCGGTCGTCATTCCGTTGGCGAGCAGGATGCGGGAGATGGAGTCGGTGAGCGCCTCCACGGACACCTCGGTGCCGGGCTCCATGCGCACCTCCACGGACTCACCTCCGATGAGTACCGCGTAGGAACCGCTCCGGGTGCGGACCGCGTCCGAGGCGCGCAGGGCCTCTCCGACCTGAGCCTCGCGCCACTCCCCGCCGCGACGCACCTCCACCGTGCCCTCGATCTCCTTCAGCTTCAGCTCCGCCGGACCCTTCTCCGGGGGAGGCGGAGGGATCACCACCGGCGTGGGTGGGGGCTCCGGGGGCCGGTGGAGAAAGAGGAACCAGCCCAGCGGCAGCGCCGCCAGGATGGCCGCCAGTCCGAGGAAGAAAGGCGTGCTTCGCCGCCGGGTGCGAGGTCCGTCCATACCGTCCCCCACCCTAGCTCAGGCGGAGGCCCCCGCGCCTCACACCTTCGGCAACCAGACGGTGAAGCAGCTCCCCTGCCCTTCCTCCGTGCGCACGTCGATCGTCCCTCCCGCCTCGCTCACCACCCTCCAGGCCACCGACAGGCCCAGGCCCACGTTGGACCACACGTCCTTGGTGGTGAAGAAGGGCTCGAAGATGCGCGGCCGGTGCTCGGGGGAGATGCCCTTGCCGGAGTCCTCCACCTCGAGGAAGCCGCGCCCGTCGCGCTCCCCGGTGCGCAGGGTGAGCTGCTTGCGCTCCGACTTCAGCATGGCCGTGCGCGCGTTGGAGACCAGGGCCAGCACCACCTGGGAGAGGTGACCCGGATCCGCCTTCACCTTCACCGGCGGGCTGCCCCACTCACAGTCGAGGGAGATGCCCTCCTCCTTGATCTGGTGCTCCGTGAGGGAGAGCGCGTCGCGAGCCACCGAACCGAGCTCCACCGGGCGCAACGCCGGCTGCGCGCGCTGTTGGGAGAAGCGCAGCAGGTTCTGGGTGATCTCCTTGCAGCGTCTGGCACTCAGCTCGATCTTCCGCAGCGTCTCGAAGTCCGGATCCTTGTCATCGCGATCCATCAACAGGAGCTGGGTGTTGCCGAGGATGCCAGCCAGGGGGTTGTTGATTTCATGGGCAACACCGGCGCCGAGCTGGCCCACGGCGGCGAGCTTCTGAGCCTCGACGAGCTGGGCCTGGGCGGCCTTGAGTTCGGCGGTGGCCTCGTCCACGCGGGCCTTGAGCTCATCGTTCCAGGTCATCAGGCGAGCGCGCGCGGACTCCAGCTCGGCGCCCATGTGGTTGAAGGTGGAGGCCAGCTCGCTCAGCTCGTCCTCGCCCTCCACGCGGACGCGCACGTGCAGCTCCCCGCGGCCGAAGGACTCGGCGCCGCGAACCACCTCGGCAAGGCGACGGTTGAGCCGTCGGGTGAAGAAGGCCCCCACGCCGAGCAGCACCCCGAGGGACAGGGCGATGGACACCAGCACCGTGCGACGCATGGCATGGACGGGGGCGAGGGCGACGGCCTCATCCACGGACACCACCACGTCGAAGCCGAGCGACTCGGCCACGCGGGCGGCGCTCACCCGCATGAGGGTGTCAGCCTCCAGGCGGGTACTGCGCACGGGCGGACCGGCGGACTCCAGCCAGGAGGCCAGCGCGGACTCCAGCGGCCGGAGGCGGCGCTCCGGCAGGGAGCTGGCCAGGACGCGCCCGCCGGCATCCACCAGATCGATCCGCCCCGGGTGCTCCCCTCCGCGCCGCTCGAGAAGCTGCTCCAGGCCGGTGAAGACGATCTCCGCGAGCGCGTAGGGAGCGGACTCCCCGTCGCCCAGCTTGACCGCCACTGCCACCGCGGCGCGCCCGCTGGGACCGTGCGCGTAGGCCCGGCCCAGCGCGGCCTGTCCCTTGGTGCCGCGCCGCAGGGCCTGCACGGGTACGGCCCGGGCGAGCACCTCCGCGGCGGCGGGCTCGAAGCCCGGATGTCCCCCGGCGCCATCCGCCTGGAAGACGGGGAGTCCCAGGGAGTTGCCCTCCGCGTCGAGTTGCAGCACCGCGCTGACGGTGGGCGACTGGCCATAGAGGAGCGACAGGCCTCCGCGAACCTCGTCGGGGGTGGCGCGCTCCCAGTCGATGAGCTCGGCCGAGCGCGCGAGCGCATCCACCGTCTCCAGGAGCTGGGTGGATACCGCCTCGGCCGTGGCCGCCGCGAGGAGACGCTGCTCGGTGACGATCCGCCCGGCCAGCTCCGCCTCCGCGCGCGAGAGCAGCAGGAAGCCCACCACGGCCAGAGGCAGCACCGTCGCGGCGAGCATGAAGAGCATGAGCTGCTGGTAGAGCCTCATCCGATCTCCGTGCGCGCCTCGGGCTCGCGATCGCTGCGCAGGAACACCGAACCCTGGATGGCCTTGGCCCGCCTCTTCATGTCCGCCGCCCGCCGCGCCAGCTCGGCATGATCCGAGGAGACCCCATCACTCATCACCGCTACCACGGACACGCTCATGATGGGGAAGCGACACCGCGCCCCTTGTCGATCCTCGGCCTCGATGTAGCCACGCTCGCGATCCTGCTTGTCATAGTAGAGCGGGATGATGCGATCGAAGGTCTCGATCGCGCGCTGGCAGATGAGGTCCACGCTCTCCGGGTCGGTGATGAAGACGAAGTCGTCGCCCGCCACGTGACCGAGAAAGTCCCCGGGCAGCCCCTCCTGGGAGAAGATCTCCCGGAGCAGATCTCCCGTCTGCCGGATGACGCCGTCGGCCTTCGCGAAGCCGTAGCAGTCGTTGTAGGCCTTGAGGTTGTCGAGATCCAGGTAGCAGAAGGCGAAGGGACGACGCTCTGCGAGCCGGCGCTGCACCTCGCGTTCGATCGCGCTCGAACCGGGGAGCTGGGTGGTGGGAGAAGCGCCGAGCTCCTGCTCGCGACGGCGGAGGACGCTCTCCACGCGGGCGCAGAGCTCCAGTGGATCGAAGGGCTTGGTGAGGTAGTCGTCGGCGCCGAGCTTGAGGGCGCGCACCTTGGCGCCCGTGTCGGTGCGAGCGGAGATGAAGAGGACGGAGATGTGGCCGCTGGCGCGCTCGGCCTTGAGCTCCTCGAGGAAGTGGTAGCCATCGCCATCGGGGAGCTCCACATCCAGCAGCAGCACGTCCGGACGGCGCTCGCGCAGGGCCCGGCGCCCCAACTCGAGGGAAGGAGCCACATGCACCTCGTAGCCAGCGCCCTGCAGCACCTCACAGCAGATGGCGGACACCTTCTCCTCGTCCTCCACGACCAGCACGCGCCCGAGGTGCTGCGGGCCGGTGCGCCCGCGCAGGAGGGAGTCCACGCTGGCCACCAGCCGATCCGCCTGCAGCGGCATGGACAGGAAGGCGTCCGCCCCGGCCCGGAAGGCGCGCTCGCGCTCGTCGAAGGCGGAGAAGACGAGCAGCGGAGAGGCGCGGGTGTCCGGATCATTCCGGAGGATCTCCGCCAGCCGCAGGCCGTCGATGACGCCGGGCAGTCGAGCGTCCAGCAGGAGGAGCTGAGGGTGGAGGACGCGGGCCAGGGCCACGGCCTCCTCGGCCGCCCCCGCCAGACGGACCTCGTAGCCGCGCGCGTACAGCAGGGCCTTGGCGATGTAGCCGATATCCGACTCGGCCTCGACGAGCAGCAGCGAGCCGCGCCGCTCGGGCCGACGCCGCTGGGTGAGATCCACCCCATCCGGCGCGAGGTACTCGGCGGGGGGCTCGATGGGGAGCACCACCACGAAGCGCACCCCATCCTGGCAGGGCTCGCACCAGATGGAGCCGGCGTGGGCCTCGACGAGGTTGCGGCAGATGGCCAGCCCCAGCCCGGTGCCACGTACGGTGCGATTGGCCCTGGTGCGCGCCTGCTCGAAGCGATCGAAGATGCGTTCGAGGCTGTCCTCGGCGATGGGCTCGCCGCTGTTCCAGCAGGAGAGCACCAGGTAGCCGGGGATGGCGCTGGTGGACTGGAGTTCCAGACGCACCTCGCCGCCCTCGGGGGTGAACTTGGCCGCGTTGGTGAGGAGGTTGTTGAGCACCTGGGTGAGGCGGTTGGGGTCGGCCAACGCCCGCAGCCCGTACTGGGGCAGGCCGGCCGACACGCGGATGGTCCGCTCCAGGAAGGAGGGGGCGTACTTCTCCATCGCGCGGCGCACCAGCTCGTCCACGTACGTCCACTCGAAGTTCATCCGCAACCGGCCCTTGGCGAACTTCGCCATATCCAGCAGATCGTCCACCAGGGCATTGAGCTTCTCGGTGGAGTCGCGCGCGAGCAGCAGGTAGCGACGCTGCTTCTCGCTCATCTCGCCGGCGAGGAAGTTGATCACCAGATCCAACGAGCCGGAGATGGAGGTGAGCGGGGTGCGCAGCTCGTGACTCACCATGGAGACGAACTCGTCCTTGCGCTCCTGGAGCTGCTTCTGCTCGGTGATGTCGCGCAGCACCACGCAGACACCGCGCAGCACGCCACGCGCGTCGGTCACCGGGGTGACGGTGGTGTGGACGATGCGCTCGCCGAACTTCAGCTCTTCACGCAGCACCTGGGCGCCACCGTACTCCCAGCTCCACACCAGCTCGAAGGGATCGAACCCCAGCTTCTCGCCCAGCCGCCGTCCGGCCTCCGCCCCACTCTCCTCCCCCAGCTCCAGCAGCCGGCGGGCGGCGGGGTTCATCACCACCAGCTCGTTCTTCTCGTCGGTGAGGACCACGCCATCGACCATGGACTCGACCATGCGTTCGATCCGCTGGCGGGCGGCCTCCTCGGAGGCGCGCAGGGACTGGATCGCCTCGGCCGTCTGGTTGGCGAGGGTGTCGAGGAGCGCCCCATCCTCCTCGGAGTAGGCATCCAGGCGGTGGGAGAAGAGGGACAGCAGCCCCACGAGCCGCCCATTGGCGGTGAGGGGGACAGTGAGCTGACCGGGCCAGGCGGCCGGGGTGGCGGCGTCCTGGGTAGTGCCGGTGACGTGGGTGATGACGCGC
This sequence comes from Archangium sp., assembly GCA_003249315.1. Lineage (GTDB taxonomy): Bacteria > Myxococcota > Myxococcia > Myxococcales > Myxococcaceae > QKJM01. Next base: position 469 of record QKJM01000250.1, on the reverse strand, counting down.
TCCTCGGCGAGGGCGAGCCCCGAGCGCTGACCCCAGGCAGCCAGGAGGGACTCCTTCACCCCCAGCAGGGCCTGCTCGCCCACCGTGCCCTGGCAGCGCAGGCGCAGGGTGGCGGTCTTGTCCCACCCGAGCGCGATGAGGGCGGCGCCACAGTCATAGGGCAGCACACGCCCCACCGCGGTGAGGACGCGATCGATGATGGCGTCGTAGCCGAGCGGCTCGCCCGCGCTGGCCCGGCTCACCTCGTAGAGGACACCGAGGGCCTCCACCCTCTGGTGGAGCTGGCGCAGCAACCGCTCCTTGTCGCGGCGGAGCTGCGTGTACTCCACCGCGTTCTTCACGGTGATGACCAGGTCGTTGAGCTCCCAGGGGTTGGTGACGTAGCGGTACACCTGCCCCTGGTGGATGGCGGCGATGATGTCCTCGGGCTCCGTGTAGCCGGTGAGCAGGAGGGCGGTGACGTCGAGGC
>QKJM01000623.1 GCA_003249315.1 Archangium sp. | reverse complement strand
AGGCAGTTCGTCTTCCGGCGGCTGTCGGTGCAGGAACGGCCGCTGGACGAGGTGCTCATCATCGGGGTGGGGGCCATGGGGCGGCTGACGGGGGAGGACCTGGCCTCCAAGCACCGTCGGAAGGTCATCGGCCACCTGAGCTTCAGCGGCGAGTCGACGCCGGCCACCCTGCGGACGCCGGTGCTGGGGGCGGTGAAGGACCTGGAGCAGGTACTGTGTACGGTGCCGGTGGACGAGGTGTACATCGCCGGCAACATGCTGAAGCACACGGCGGAGATGCAGGCCGCCACCAAGCTGTGCGAGAACCTGGGCGTCCCCTTCGCGCTGCCGGCCTACCCGTTCCGGCTGGACAGGGCGCGGCCCATCGACGACCACAAGGTGGCCGACGGCTACCTGCACTTCCTCACGCACGCCTTCCGGCCGCACCAGATGGCGCTCAAGCGGCTGTTCGACATCGTCAGCAGCACGGCGGCGCTGTTGATGCTCTCGCCGCTGCTGGTGGGGGTGGCCATCGGGGTGAAGCTGACCAGCCGCGGCCCCATGTTCTTCAGGCAGAAGCGGGTGGGTTTGCACGGCAAGCCCTTCAACATGCTCAAGTTCCGCTCCATGGTGGTCAACGCCGAGGAGCTGAAGGCGAAGCTGGAGGCCCAGAACGAGCAGACGGGTCCGGTCTTCAAGATGAAGAACGACCCGCGCATCACCGGCATCGGCCGCTTCATCCGCAAGTACTCCATCGACGAGCTGCCCCAGCTCATCAACGTGCTGCGCGGGGAGATGAGCGTGGTGGGCCCACGCCCGCCCATCCCCAGCGAGGTGGAGAAGTACGCGGCCTGGCAGCGTCGGCGCCTCTCGGTGCGCCCGGGCCTCACCTGCATCTGGCAGGTCTCCGGCCGCAACCAGATTTCGTTCGAGGAGTGGATGTACCTGGACATGCAGTACATCGACCATTGGAGCCTCAAGAACGACATCAACCTCATCCTCAAGACGGTGCCGGTGGTGCTCACCGGCAGCGGCGCGAGCTGAGGCCCTGGCTCCCGCGCGCCGTCAGTCGAGGAAGCGGCGCCACCAGCGCCGGGTCTCCTCGGGGGTGGCGCCGTCGAACTCGCGCTCCGGGGGACACGCGTACAGCCAGGGCTCCAGCACCCCCGCGAGCTCTCGGTACGCGGGGAGGTTCCGGCCCCGCGTCAGGTCTCCGGCCTCCGGCCACTGCCCCAGCGTCACCACCGCGCGCTCGCCGTCCAGTTCCTGGACGGTGGTCTGCGCGGCATGCAGTCGGCCTCGCAGTCCCGCCGCGCCGCCCAGCTTCCCCAGCACCGGCGGGCCCAGGAAGTCGAGCCAGTGTACGCCGTCCACCCGGCCTCCCAAGGACAGGTGCCCGTGCGTCACATCCAACCCCGGGTAGCGCATGGCCTCCTCGCGGATTCCCTCCAGCGAGACATCGAAGGTGCTGATGGACGAGAAGGCCAGCCCCGCGTGCCCCGAGGAGAAGGGCAGCAGTGACACCAGCTCCAACGCCAGCTCCCTCATCCTCCCGGGGCCGTGCTCCTCCAGGTACTCCACCGGCCAGGAGAAGCTCACCAGGCTGACCTCGTCCTCCTCGGTGCGCGTGCGCCACGGCAGGCGGGACCAGTAGAAGAAGCCGTAGCCGCTGACGCCGGACTCGCCGCCCGTCAGTTCGACACAACGCTCGAACCCCTTCTTCACCCGATGATGGACGTACCGCTCGTCCGTGAAGTCGTCGAGGAAGCGCTCCCCACGAGGCATGGAAAGCGTGGAGCGGATGAAGTCCCAGCCACTCTCATCCAGCGGAAACGCATCGTATTCGCCATTGACGTCGTACCACTCGGAGAGGATTTCCGGCCCCGTACCGACCGCACGAAGGTACACATCGAGCGCACGGTTCACTCCGTCCACGAGATCATGGTGGTCGAACGGAAGGTGAAGAACGAGCCGCACCACCTCTCTCCGCATGAGGAGGTCACCCTCGTAGAGACGAATCCGCGGGAAGTGCCCGGTCATCGGCTGATTCCGAGTTGAGGCGTGACAAGAGCGCGTTGCTGCGCGCCCGGGAGATTCTTGTACTTGTCCAACTTGTCCTTCAACCTCCGCCTCTGCGAACCGAGCGGATCGCTCTTGCTCCTGGCAGTGCAGGGAAACAGGAAATCGTAGAGGAATTGAATCTTGTTGGCGTCGCGCACCAGGTGGAGGACGACGTCGGGCACGAGAGATCCGTGGCCCTTCTCGGTAAGGGTGTATGCTTCCCCGGGTGGCTTCTTGCCGTAACGCGGTTCCAGCGTGAGATGGTCTGGAAACCTCTGACCGAGTTCTCGCTCGAGGCAGGTGAAGGCTGCCTCATGCTTCAGCTTCCCGAGCTCCATGGCACGTGTCACTTTGTTGCCATCCGCGCCGTATCCGACCACCCGATTACACTCCGCGTCGCTCGGGTAGCCCTCCTCGGGGTAGTACTTCTCATTGACCTTCTGGTCTGCCTCCTTGGCGCACAGGACGAGCACCTCCTCGACGCTCTTCACGTCCTTCTCGTCGAGGAAGTCCTTGCGGGTGAGCAGGCCCCGGACGAGCTTCGTCACATCCGCCAGCTTCCGCAGGCTTGGAAGGACGAACTCCCCGCTGGCGCCAGGAGCCGCACACAGGGGATTCATCGCACAGGATTGAGCACAGCGGGATGAAGCCCCCGTGGAGGTGCGCTGGGCACCCGCGACACATCCAGTCTGGAGCAGGAGAACGCCGAGAACCCAGCCACTCCACCAGGGATGCTGCCGCGCGCCCGCCGAACCCATCCGAGCGGAGTCGGGCATGTCGTACTCGCCCCCTCTACAGAAAGAGCGACGGATCGAACTCGTCCACGCGGACCGGGAGCAGGCGCGGCAGCGGCCGCTGGAAGACGCGGGCGTCCATCTCGAGGTCCAGAATCTCGAGCCCGGAGGGGACGAGCTCGCGGAAGCGCTGGCTCACGTACTCGCGCAACCCGAGGATGGCCACCTGCCGCTTCTCCTCGAGCAGCGGGCGCAGGGCCTCCGCGAAGTCGGCCCCGTCGTGACTGGCGAGCGCGACCGCGGCCCCCGGACTCTGAAGGCGGATGGCCTCCAGCAGCTTGAGGATGCCCAGGTCCACCACCTTCTGGTCCGGCCGGCCATAGAGAAGCGCCACATCGCACCCGGCCGTCTTCAGTGCCCGCACGAAGCCGATCATCACATCCGGCAACTGCTCACCCCGGGCGTTGAGCACCACCACACAGCGCACGGGCGTGGGGAAGTGGTTCTCACAGAAGGTCACCAGGCGATCAAACTGCACGCGATCCTGGGACTCGGGCTTGCGGCCCAGGACATTGGACACGGCCCAGTCGACGTTCTCGGCGTCGATGAGCACGTAGGATGCTGCACGAGGGGGGGCGGAGGCCATGGCCGGGGAGAATACACCCGGGGACAGCAACGGGGTGTTCAATCACCTTGGGATGGCCTCCCCCCTGTCAGTCACTCCTCCAGCAGTGGCTGCGGCCCGGGAATGATGTGCGCGATGTCCGGATCCACCCCGCCCTCCAAGCGGCTGGGACGCGCGGCCTTCTCGTGCTTGCGCTGCTCGCGCCGCGCCATCTTCTCCTGCTTGCGCTGCTGGCGATCCCTCTCCTTCTGACGCTTGCTGAATGTGACCATGCTGGGTCTCCTGACGAAATGGAGCGGCCCGGACCCGGCGTGAGGCCAGACCCGCGCACGAACTCCTGGAACGAAATGAAACGGACCCACGAACGGACAGGAAGCCGAGGCGCCTCCCATCACCAGGCCATTTCACGGTACCGCTCGGTCGAGCGTTGACGTGCTCCGCTCCGGGCCAGCGAGCAATGCCCCAGGCCGGCCCGTGCGCTCGGAACAGAACGCCCTATCCCCAAGAATAAGTCCCCTGGCCGAAGATGCCCACCCTAAAGAGCCGGCCCTGGCGAAGAGGCCGGCTGGTCGACACCTGGTGGTCGCGGATGTCCGGTATCACCCTTCGGCGAGTCAGGTGACCCTACGAGCCCCTCCGAGGTGCCCCGATATCACGTGCTCCCCGGGCACGCGCCGAGGCGCCCGAGCGGACGCGAGGCAGGGGGGCAGACGCGGGCCGGGAATCTTTGACGCGGGGACGCCGCTGTCGTTCACTGGAGCAAGAGCCCTTCAAGTTTCCAGGGGTACGGTCATCGAAACGCCACAGACGAGCGCCGCCGGTGCGCCGGCCGCGCCGGTCCAGGTCGACGCCACCACCTCGCTGCGCAACGCCCTGAAGCTGGGCAGCTCGCTGCTGGTGACGTATGGCATCGCGCTCGCGCTGCGGGTGCTGCTGCCGCGCTTCCTCGGCCCGGAGTCCTTCGGCCAGTACAACTGGGCGGTGGAGGGCATCTCCCCCACCTTCTTCATCCTCAGCGCCCTGGGCCTGGACGTGTACATCCGCAAGGAGGTGTCCATCCGGCCGGAGCACGCCAGCGAGTTCTTCGGCGGCACCTTGCTCTTGCAGGGCGTGCTGGCGGTGGTGCTGCTGGGGGGCCTGTACACGGTGGCGCGCGCCAGCGGCATGCCCCCCGAGGTGCAGACGCTGGCGCTGCTGATGGGCGTCTACCAGTTCTTCTTCCGCCTCAACGCCATCCTCGCCGCGGTGCTGCACGCGAGGGAGAAGGTGGACGGGCTGTCCGTGGCCCACGTGGTCATGAAGTGCATCTGGGGCTTCGGGCTGGTGGGGATGCTGCTGATGGGAGCGCCGCTGCCGTGGATGGCCGCGCCCTTCATCGCCGCGGAGCTCTTCAAGTGCGCCGTCCTCTTCCACCTCACGCGCAGGCACGCGGGCCTGCGGCTGAAGGTGGACCTGCGCGCCACCGGCGCGGTGCTGCTGGCCGCCCTGCCCTTCTTCATCAACGAGGCGGCGCTGGCCACCAACGGCCGCGTGGACGTCACCCTGCTGGGCCTGCTCGCGGAGCCCCGGGAGGTGGGCTACTACGGCGCCGTGTGGGGCATCGCGGGGATGACGATGCTGCTCTCCCCCATCCTCGGCTGGGTGCTGATGCCGCTGCTCTCACGCGCGGCGGCGAGCTCGCAGGAGGAGTTCGTCCGGCTGCTGCGCCGGGGCCTGGAGGGCATCCTCGCGGTGTCCATCCCCGTGACGCTGGCGCTGGCGCTGGGCTCCGAGACGTGGGTGCGGCTGATGATAGGAGAGGCCTACCTGCCGGCCGCGCCGGTGCTGAGGCTGCTGGCCCCCATCTTCGTGCTCACCTACGTGGCCACGGTGTGCGGAAGCTGGCTGATGGCGGCCAACCGCACCTGGACGGTGACGCGCACCTCGCTGCTGGCCGCGGGGCTCAACCCGACGCTCAACCTGCTGCTCGTCCCCACCCTGCTGGAGTGGTGGGGGCCGGCGGGAGGCGCCAGCGGCACCGCCATCTCGCTGGCCATCTGCGAGGTGGTGGTGACCTGCATCCTCCTGTACGCCATCGGCCGGAACGCCTTCGACGCGCGCAACCTCGCCGCGCTGGGCAAGACGGTGGCGGTGTGCGCCACCGTCACCGCCGCGCACCTGGGGCTGGGCCGGCTGGGGCTGGATGGAAGCAGCCTGACAACGGGCCTCGCGCGACTGGTGCTCGACGGCCTCCTGTACGTGTCCCTCATCCTCCTCACCGGCGCGGTGCGCAGGGACGAGGTGCTGGCGCTGGTGCGCATGGTGCGCAACCGCCGCAAGGCCTCCCCCGTCGCCGAGCCCTCCTCCCCCTCCGAGGTCCGCGCCGCATGAAGGACTTCCCCTCCACCATGAGCCGCTCCCTCCTCCCGTACCTGCTGTTGAGCCTGCTGTGGACGCTGCCCGGCTGCTACCACGCGGGCCGCTTCATCTGGGTGGACGACTACCGCGAGCCCCCCGCCCTGAAGGACGAAAGCTACGTCATCCGAAGGGGCGACATCCTCAACGTCAACGTGTGGAACCAGGGGGAAATCTCCTCCCGCACCCGCGTGCGCGACGACGGTCGCATCAGCCTCCCGCTGCTCAACGACGTGGAGGCCGCCGGACAGAAGCCCCCGGAGCTGGCGCGCGTGTTGGAGGTGAAGCTCAAGGACCTGGTCAACCACCCCGTCGTCACGGTGATGGTGGAGGAGGCCCAGCCGGTGAAGGTGGCGGTGCTCGGCGAGGTGCGGGCGCCGGGCATGAAGCAGCTCGAGGCCGGCTCCGGGCTGCTCCAGGCGCTCGCGGTGGCCAGCGGCTTCAGCGACTACGCCCGCGACGACGCCATCTACGTGCTGCGCCGCGAGCCCGGCTACGAGACGCCGGTGCGCATCCGCTTCGCCTACGAGGCCCTTACCCGCAACGAAGGTACCGCCTCCACCTTCCGCCTCCGCACCGGCGACGTGGTGGTGGTGGAATAGGGCCATGGCGCTGCCCGCCCTCGCGCTCGGCTGGCTGCTGGTCGCCTCCGCTCCAGCCGTCAGGTACAAGGCCTCGGCCGCCGTCGAGACGCAGGTGCGCACCCCGCTGCTCACCGAGCTGGCCCCCTCCTCCATCGTCTCGGACCTCGTCCTCACCCCGCGCCTGGACGCCAACCTCTACACCAGCCGCCTGGATTGGAAGCTCGTCTACGAGCCCAAGCTTCAGGTCCGTCAGGTGGCCGTCAACCCCACGCTGGAGATACTGCAGTCCGTCTACACCCGCGCCGACTATCGGCTGCAGCGCCAGCTCACGCTGATCGCCGTCCACACCACCACCTACGGCTCCTTCCCCTTCGACCAGCCCGGCGGCAACCCGCCCCTCGGCGTGCTCACGCGGGAGAGCACCCGCTACATCTACTCGGAGACGGCCGCCGGCCTGGGCACCACCCTGGGCCTCCGACGCTTCTACATGTACGGGACGCTGGGATGGGTGGTGAACGGCCTGCTCAGCGACCCGCCAGCCCGGCCGCTCCGGCGGGGGGACGCGGCCATGCCCCAGCAGCGCTACCCCGAGCTGCGCATGCAGGCCTTCTATGGCTTCGCCCGCCGGGACACCCTCTCCTTCAGCGTGCTGGGCCGGGACGTGTCCTTCTCCACCGGAAACCGGGCCTCCACCCTGCAGCTCGCCCCGGGCCTGGAGCACCAGTTCTCACCCCTGGTGAAGCTGCTGGTGGAGCCGGGTCTGGCGCTGGGGCGGGCGTCCTCGGTCCGGCCGGGCCGCGCCCCCCAGAGCCTCCTCCTCCCCACCCTGGAAACCACCCTCAAGGCCCCGGTGCCGCTGGGCAACCACTGGCCGGTACAGGGGCGACTGCGGGCCCGCTACCTGCCCTACGCGGACTCCCTCAGCACCCGCCTCGTCCCCCGAGGGGACGTGGGCCTCCAGCTTGAGTGGAAGGGCCGTCGCCAGGCCCTGGTGAAGGGCGAGCTCACCTACGCCCACCCCCTCACCACCGGCCTCCACCAGGACGACGCCGAGCTGCGCGCCGAGGCCGAGCTCCTCTGGCCCCTCCCCATCGCCCGCCGCCACCTCTTCCTCCAGGCCAGGGGCCAGCTCACCTGGATGCAGCACGAGGTTGTCTCCTCGAGCCCACTCGTCCAGTGGTTCACCAGCCTCGGACTGGTGCTCCGCCATGATCGTGGTAGGCTTTAGGCCTACCGGGCAATGAAGAAGTTCATCCTCATGTCGGTGCTCTACGCCATCATCCTGCTGCCGAGCCTGGCGGCGCGGGAGCGCAATCCGATGCGGGGGGTGAAGCGGGCGATGGCGATGATGGTGGCCTTCAATTTCTTTTACGCCTTCCTCGTGCTGGTCGTCTGGATGCAGCTCGAAGACTGAAGGGGCGCTGAACATATGGAGCGGCAGCAGGGAACCGTTCTCATCGTCGAGGACTCGCCGTTGTTCCGCAGGATGCTGGGCGACATGCTGACGGAGATGGGCTTCACGCGCATCGTGGAGGCCTTCGGGGGGCGAGCGGCCATGGAGACGCTGGAGACGGAGCGCCCGGACCTGGTGTGCCTGGACCTGACGCTCCCGGACGTCTCCGGCTTCGACGTGTGCGAGCACATCCGCTCCACGCCGGGGCTGGAGCAGGTGCCGGTGCTGATGATTTCGGCGCGCACGCTGACGCTGGACAAGGCGCAGGCCGAGGAGGCCGGGGCCAGCGGCTACCTCACCAAGCCCTTCACCCCGGAGGAGTTCCGTCAACAGGTGGAGCGGGTGATGGCGGCGCGGCGCACGACGGGAGGTGCCTGATGGGCGCCCCGCGAGAAGAGCTACCGGAGGTGGAGCGGGCCCAGGCCCAGCTCGTGGACTGGGGGCAGCTCAAGGACTACGCGGGCTTCATCAAGCGCGCCGTGCTGCGCCACAAGGTGCTGGTCATCAACACCTTCATGGTGACGGCGCTGATGGGCGCGCTGGCGGCCAAGTTCCTCCCGCGCAGCTACTACTCCCAGGCCACGCTGCTGCCCAAGCGCAGCTCCACCATCGCCGCGCTGGTGAACCCGGACCGGCTCCACACCCTGGACCCGGACCCACCCAACCCGATGCGCCCGCCGGGAGAGGTGGACTCGGTGACGCTCTCGGCCGCCCGTGCGGTGCTGCGGCGGGAGAACCTGGTGGCGCTCGTCAAGCGGGTGAACCTGCTGGACCGCTGGGAGGCCACGCGCGCGCCCCTGCTGCGGGTGAAGGACGCGGTGATGCGCACCCTCTCCGGCCGCCCCACCGAGGACGTCAAGCTCGACGCCATGGTGGGCGTGCTGGAGAAGCAGCTCAGCGTGAACACGGATGATGGCCGGGTGACCATCGGCATCCTCTGGCCGGACCCGCAGCTCGCCTTCGAGCTGGTGGAGGCCGCCCAGCTCGGCTTCCTCGAGGCCACCGAGCGCGAGCAGATGGCCACCATCAAGGACGCGCTGGAGATCCTCTCCGAGCGCGAGAAGGTGGCCTCCGAGAACGTGATGACGTCCTTCCGCCACTTCGAGAAGGTCTTCTCGGACATCAT
>QKJM01000575.1 GCA_003249315.1 Archangium sp. | reverse complement strand
CACTGGGCATCACCCTGGCCGAAGCGCGCGGCGGCACCGAGCGAGTCGGAGTGATCGATGAAGCCGCGGCGCACGAGCGTCACCGTCTCGAAGCCGCGGTGAGGGTGCTGGGGGAAACCGGGGACGCGCTCGCCGTGGTACATGCGCCAGCCGTCCTTGAGCTCGAAGTCCTGGCCGATCTGCCGCCCGGCGAGCGAGGCCGCGGGCCCCATGTGCTCGTTGCCGGCGGGGTACGCGTCATTGTGATGCACGCAGAACAGGAAGGGATCGATCGTCACCCAGGGGAAGCCGAGCGGCGCGGTTTCGAGGAGGGGGCTCTTCATGGCGGGAAACCTCATGGAATGGCGACGACGTCGCCGACGAGAGAGGGACCATTGGTACGCGGACAGACGAGGAGGGGTGGCTCGGCACCGGGACCGAACCCACGCCGCTCGATGAGCGAGTCATCCACCACCTCGATGATGAACAGCCGGCCCGCGCTGTTGTCTCCCACATAGGCGCGCGAGCCCACCACGTCGAAGCGTCCGGCGGACGGGAGGACACAGGAAGTGGCCTCCGGGCAGCGCAGCGAGAGCGAGTCCACCACGCGGTCATCCGCACCGAGCAGCACCAGGCCGGTGCCCCTGACGTCGACGAGGTTGAAGTTGGAGTCGTAGACGGTGCCGCCGCCGCAGCTCACGAGCAGGCGCTCGCCCACTGGGACGGCCCAGCCGGGGTTGAGACAGTCCTCGCCGAGCGGGAGAAGCTCCACCGCGCGGGAGTCGGGCTCGACACGCGCGAGGAAGCCCGGCCCTCCGGCCATGAAGTCCCTGGGGTCCAGGTTGCCGAGGGTGACGTAGACGCGCCCCTGGTGGGCGGCGAGGCCCGCGGGAGTGGGGAGGGTGGTGTGCCCCGGAAAGGGCTGGAGCGCATCGCCCGAGGGCAGCTCGAGGACGTCGGTGATGGCGGGGGCGGAGGGGTCGGCCACGGAGACGCGGGCCACCCTGCCCCCGGCGGACGGCTCGCCCTGGAGGTTTCCCAGGAGCGACACGTACACGTCCGAGCCGAGCACCGTGAGCGCATACGGGTTGGTGTTGGCGCCGAAGTTCACGCTGCCCACGTCGGTGAGGGGAATCCCCTCGGGGAAGCGGGGACCTGGTCCTGGGGACGGCTCCCCTTCTCGCCGGAGCACCTGGAGGGTGTTGCTGGTGGAGTTGACGATGAAGACGTAGGGGTCTCGGACGACGAGGTGGTTGGGGACGAGGCCGGTGGCATCGGACGCGGGCAGCTCGGCGAAGTCGGAGAGGCGGACCTGGCGCAGGCGCATGGAGGCGTCGAGCACGAGCAGCACGTCCTGCATGCGCGCGAGGGACTGAGGGAAGGTACCCACGGCGACGGCGGGCCCCTTCACGTCCGGTCCAGCCTGGAGGCCCACGAGCTGCCCCGAGTTGAAGCACGCGGCGACGACATCGAAGGTACACGAGCCCCCGCGGCAGCTCCGGCCCTCGGCGCACACGTTGCCACAGGTGCCGCAGTGGAAGGGCTCGGAGTCGAGCGCGACACACGAGCGCTCACACAAAGTGGAGGAGTCCAGCGCGCACGCCGCCTTGCACGCTCCCTGCTCACATACCTGATCGGGAGCGCACGTCGCGCCGCCCTCCCCCGCGCATCCGCCACAGTGAGAGGGATTCCACGCAGTAACGACACACTGGCCACCACACAGGGAGGTGCCCGAGCGACAACGACACGAGCCCTCGACACACACCTGGGTCTCGGAGCACGAGACGCCACAAGCACCACAGTGTGAAGAAGAGCTCGAGAGATCGGCACACACCTCGCCACAAAGGAGCAACCCCTCGGAGCAGAGAGGAGGAGCCTCGGAACAGGCGGAAAAGCTCAGGCACAAGAGCACCAGAGCAAGAACCGTGTATGTCCCCTCTCCCTCTGGGAGAGGGCTAGGGTGAGGGATGACGCCCATCGAGGATCCGCGCCGAAACCAGGGAACAACCGGGAACGATCTCAAGGAGCCTCCGGACCCGACCCGGGAGAAGAAGAATCCGGCCCCCAGGCACCGGAGACGGACAGGTAGACGGCCCGAGCAGGCAGCGGATAACCGACGAAGTCCTCGGCGCGAGCATCGAGGACATTCCGCGCCTCCAGGGACACGGTGAGCTCGGTCCGGGAGCCGAAGGAGCTGGCCAGGCCGGCATGAACGAAGGCACGCCCGGGAAGGGAAAGGGAGCCATCGCGCGTGAGGAAGTGAACGGACTGAGCCACCACCTCCAGACGACCGGTAAGCCACCGAGGCCCCGCGGCCAGCCGCGCGGAGACCTTGTGCCGGGGCCTGTAGGGCAACTCGCGCAGGTAGAAGCGCCCGTCGCGCTGCAAGTCATGAGAGACGGTGAGCGTGTAGCTGAAGGCTCCGGAGAGGAGAGGATGGGGGCGCCACTCGCCCTCGGCCTCGAGTCCCACCACGCGGGCATTGGCGAAGTTGTAGGGCTTCGCCGCGCCGGGCGGGTACACCTCATAGGAGATGAGGTCCTCGTAGAGACTTGCGAAGCCGCCCACCGAGACGAAGGACGCCTCGGAGCGGTGTACCACGGCCAGGTCCGCGTACAGCGAGCGCTCGGGACGCAGCTCGGGGTTGGGCAACAGGGTGCCCTGGCGGACATACAGCTCCAGGAAGGAAGGGGCGCGACTGGCCTGTCCCCCATTGGCCCGCAGCTCGAAGCCGGCGGGCAGCGACACGGTGGCGCCCAGCTTCGGAGACAGCAGCGTGTACGGCCCCGCGCGCTCCACGCGCAGCGAGGGCGAGACGATGAGCAGCCCCTCCCACAACAGCAGCTCATCCATCACCATCGCACTGGCGCGCAGCCACGCGGGCTCCCCGCGCGAGGCGGCGGCCGTCTCGGCGGCGGACACGGACTCACCGCCGAGGCCCACCATCGCGGACAGCGAGTGCCACCCGCCCAGCAGCACCTGGCCCTCCAGCTCAACCCCGCCCACCAACTGCACCTGTGCGCCCTCCTGCCCCACCGGCCCACCGGACAGCGCGACCCGGTCTCTCCGGAAGTACGCGCGCGCCTGGCTCTCCACCTCACCTGGCAGCAAACCCGAGAGCCGCAGACTGGTGGACGCGCGCCCGCCGGACTGCCGCGCCACCTCGCTCGGGTTCTGCGCGGTGCCGGCGAGGCCGCGCTCGTCGAAGGAGAACTCCCCGAGCAGGTCCGCGCTGAAACCCCGGCCCAGCTCGCGCCGCAGCCGCACCAGGCCCCCTGCCCCTCTCGCGTCGTTGTTGATGCGCTGGCGCTCCAGCAGCGCATCTCCCGGCAGCGTGGGGCTGGGATCGAAGAGATAGGGGAAGCGTCCGCTGGAGGTGCCTCCGTGGACGAGCACCAGCGCCTCGCCGCCCGCGAGCGGCCCCGAGGCGGACAGCCAACCGAGCGCCGTGTCCCAGCTCCCGTAGGTGGCCTCGCCCGCCACGCGCACCGAGGCCCCGGGCTGGCGGGTGATGATGTTGACGACGCCTCCCAGACCCCCGGAGCCGTAGCGGGCGCCGGCGCCGCCGCGCAGCACCTCGAAGCGCTCGGCCAGCGCGAGCGGCACGCGCGACAGGTCCGCGATGCCTCCGGCCCCGTTGAGGGGAATCCCGTCGAGCAGCACCAGCGTCCCGTTGGACGAGGCCCCCCGCACCACCAGGCTCTTGCTCTGCCCGTAGCCCCCGAGATCCTGAAGGGTGACGCCGGGCGCGGTGGCCAGCAGGGCGGCCGTATCCCGCGCTCCCTTGCCGAACTCCTCCACCGGCACGACGGTGAGGGCGCCGCTGGGGTCTCTCCGCGCGGCCGAGTCGGGAGTCTCGACGAGCACGGTGCCCTCCACCTCGACGAGGGGGACGAGCAGGGGCTCCTCGTCGGGGGCTTCGGAGGCCGGAAGCTGCTCGGGAGCCTGTTGGGCGAGAGAAGCCCCGGAGGTGCTGAGCGCCAGGCACAGCAGTCGCCCGGCGAGATGGAACCACCGCATCTGTCCGCCTTCGCGCCTGGGCAACCAGGGGCGAGGCCCTTCCTAGGGGCTCATCTCCCGCCCGTCAAGCCACCCGCGGTGACGCGCGACGCGCGATTCCCCGCCGAGCGGGCCAACCAGTCGAGGATGAACTGGTTGAAGGAGGTGGGCTGGAGGAAGGTGGCCAGCACGTCTCCGAAGCGCAGCGAGGCCCGCGTGAAGAGGGGGACGGCATGGCCCGGAATCAGCAGGGTGCCATCGCGCCAGGTGCCGTTGTGACTGCTCTCGTCGGTGACGCACCAGACGCCGGTGAGGGGCTCCCGGCGGAAGGAGGCGTGGATGCGCGAGACAGTGGAATCCTCGACGACGATGTCGTTCTCGGGGGTACGTCCCAGGGAGATGCGATGCTCCGGCTCGAAGGGGAGCATGCGCCGACCTACCTCCAGCACGAGCGGCTCGGCGGCGGTGGGACGACGGGGAACTCCGCCCGGCTCGGTTCTCCGGGTGAAGATGGCTCCAGGCGCCGCTGGCGGCTCTTCCCACACCAGCACCGGCCAGCACACCGCGCGCCGGACGGCCTGGGGATCATCGAGGAACTGCGAAGCGAGCACGGAAAACTTCAACAGCACAGGACGTCCCTCCAGCGAGTGGAGCGAGGGACGAGAAAGCTGCGCATCGAGGGGACGAGAGGCCAGTGAGCCCGGAGTCGGTGAGGGCAGGTCGGAGAAGGTGCTCAGCGGGAGGATTCGAGGAGTTCGCGGGTGCGCTTGGAGAGGAAGGCGCGCTCACGAGGGCCGCTGGCGGCGGCGACGATGGTGCCCTGGGCGTCGACGAAGACGGTGGAGGGCACCTCGCGGACCGAGAGAGGCCCGAGCACCTCACCCGTGGCGAGGGCGACCTGTCCCTCAATCTCCCACTCGACCATGAAGCGGCGGACGAGGGACTCGCGCGGCTCGAGGGTGAGGAGGAGGAAGCCGACGCCCTGGGGCTCGAACTCCTTCCGGACGGCTTCGAGCTCGGGAAACTCCCGAGCACAGGAGGTTCACCTGGGGACCCAGAGGTGGATGACCCAGGGCTTACCGCGGAGCTGCTCGGTGCCGACGAGCGTGCCGTCGAGGAGCCGGGCCTGGAAGTCGGCCGGGAGGGGCCGACGAGGCTTGTCATAGTACTCGCAGCCGCTCGCGAGGAGGGAGAGGGAGGCGAGGACGATGAGGAACAGGCGGCTCATGAGCATGGATACGCGGAGAGAGGGCCCCAGGTTACACAAAACCCCTCTCCCTCTGGGAGAGGGACGGGGTGAGGGTGTCGAGTCCCCGGGTTGAGTCCATGCCGTCCCGCAAACGAGACACCTGGACGCACAGATGAACACCCCGAGGCGCCTTCTCCGAGGGAAGCGGCCCTGGCACGTTCCCTGCTCAGGAGGAGCGGCGACCGCGCCAATCGGGGCGCGGAAGGTGAAGGGGAGAGGTGTAGACGATGCTGACGGCAGGAAAGCGGCTGGCGGTGTTCTCCATTCGAGAGGGCAAGGGCGGGAGCATCTGGGTGAGGGCGGGGAGCGCGTTCGTGAACAAGGACGGCTCGCTGAACGTGCTGTTGGACGTGTTGCCGCTGGACGGGAAGCTGCACGTGAGGGAGGCGGCGGAGCGGAGGGACACGGCGCATGCGGGGGGAGGAGGGAGGTACGGCCTGGAGGGAGGGCTGGACGCGATGCAGGTGGGGGGCCACTCGTGAGCGGGCGCAGGTGGGTGGCGTGGGTGCTGGGGCTGATGCTGCTGGGCTCCGGTGCGGCGGAAGCGAAGGTGCGCACGAGGTACACGGGGGTGGTGAACCTGAACGAGGCGACGGTGGCGCAGCTCTCGCTGTTGCCGGGCGTGGGAGAGAAGGCGGCGCGGCGCATCCAGGCACACCGGGAGAAGAGAGCCTTCAAGCGCATCGAGGAGCTGGTGCGGGTGAAGGGCTTCGGGAAGAAGAAGTTCCTGCGGCTCAAACCGTACCTGGCGGTGCAAGGCGAGACGACGCTGAAGGTGGAGAAGGTCGCGGTGGAGGAGGACGAAACCCCGCCCCCGGACAACCCAGAAGAAAAGCACTGAAGTCCGGGAGGGAGGAGGTCGAACGCCCCTCGTGAGAGTAGTGCCCCATTGACTCCCGGGTTACGCATGCTCCCTCTCCCTCTGGGAGAGGGCGGGGGGTGAGGGATTGCAGTGAGACTCCGTGGCGCTGGAGCCTGGCACCGTGCATACGGGAGAGAAATCCCTCACCCTGACCCTCTCCCAGAGGGAGAGGGGATTGACGCAGGCTGAGCGGAGAGGGCCATGTCGGGGGTGAGCTGTAGGGCACCGCCAGGGGAAGAGGACAAGCTGACGAGGCGAAGGGCCTCGATGAGCTGCTGGCGCCCATGGGGATAGGGGGCCTCGGAGCCGGAGAGGGTCGTGAGCTGGCGCTGCAGCACCTCGCCCGAGTGGGTACGCCGTTCCGGCTCGTGCTGGAGCAGACCCATGATGATGGTGTCCAGGGAGGAAGAGATGCCGGGCACGAAAACGGAGGGGGGCTGAATCTCCTGTTGAGTGGAGGCCATCATCAGCTCCACTTCGCTGTTGCCGTGGAGCACGGGCTGGCCGGTGAGGGACTCGTGGAGGGTGAGGCCGAGGGCGAAGAGGTCGGCCCGGCCGTCGAGGGGCTTGCCGAAGGCCTGCTCTGGAGCCATGTAGCCCGCCTTGCCGCGCACCATCTGTCCCTGGGTGAGGGAGACGTGGGTAGCGGCGCGGGCGATGCCGAAGTCCGACAGCTTCACCTCGCCGATGCGTGACAGCAGGATGTTGGGGGGGTTGAAGTCGCGGTGGACGAGACCCAGCGGCTCACCCCGAGAGCCGGTGCGACCATGGACATACGCGAGCGCGGATGCCATCTCCGCGCCGATGTAGGCCACCGCGGCCGGAGGCAGCCGCTTGAGGGACAGGCGCCGCAGCAGCACGCTCAGAGGCATACCGTCCACGTACTCCATGGCGAGGAAGACGGTGTCCCCGTGCCGCCCGAGGTCCAACACCTGCACGATGTTGGGGTGGATGAGCAGCGAGCCCAGCTCCGCCTCGCGGCGGAACATGGTGAGGAACTCCTCGTTGTCCGCGTAGGCAGGCAGCACGCGCTTGACGGCCACCTGCTTCTCGAAGCCGCCCTCGGGGCTATAGGTGGCGCGGAACACCTCGGCCATGCCGCCGGCGCCCAGCCGCTCATGGAGGAAGTACTTCCCCATCACGTCCTTCTCGCGGATGGCGCGCAGGGCCTCCTCGGCCTTGCGGACGATGTGGCTGGCCAGGGTGGCGGCCAGCGGCCCGTAGGCGAAGAGGAACACCGCGCGCAGCAGAATCATGGGGAAGGTGACGGTGCTGAGCGGCTCGGGGGGAAGCCGCGGCTGCATCACGAGCAGGTACAGCAGCAGGTACTCCACGGCGGCGAGCATCGCGGACGCGTAGGCCAGCCCCTTGCCGGCGCGGAGCGCGCACACCACGATGAGCGCGCCCCAGGCCAGGGCGGGTGGCGTGGTGAGCGCGTACACGGCATCGTGGAAGACCACGTCGATGAGCATGGCCACGGTGGGGATGGACACGGTGATGGCGCTGTCCGCCCACTGCATGGCCGGGTGGAACCAGCCCTGCTTCAGCGCCCACAAGCGGAGCAGGTAGTAGAGAGCCAGAGAGCCCGTCAGTCCCGCGAGGCTCAGCGACAAGCCCTTTCCAATGACGCCGATGAGCAGCAGGGAGGCCACGCAGCCGAGCACCATCATCCCGCCCAGGAAACGGGCGATGGAGATTTCACGCGGGACGACATCCTCGTTGAGGGCGTCCTGCAGCAATCGGGCGGAGTGGGAGACTCGAGGGGCAGCGGCATCCATGGGTGCCCTACTCTACCGGAGGCAGCGGGCTCTCGTTGAGTGTCTCCAAGGCAGCGTGCTGGAACGCCTACTCAGCCAGTGGAGAAGAATCCTCGGGGTGGGGAACGAACTCCAAGAGGCAGGGCATCCCGAAACAATGAGAGGCCCTCTCCCCCAACCAAGGAAACGACCATGACCTCCATCCTGAAGCTGGTTCCTCGCTCCCTCCTGGCGGTGGCCGCGGCCTTCGCCCTGCTCATCACCCTCGGAGCACCCACTCCCGCCCCGGCGGCCACCACCGTCACGGATGCCGTCGTCCTGGTCGGTCAGATGGGCGCCTCCTCCTATGAGCAGTCGCTCAACGGCGTGCTCTACACGGTGGATCAGATTGGCGGGATGGCCGATCGCATCCTGTGGACCGAGGAGCAGATCGGCACGATGGCGGACCGCATCGTCTACGTCACCGAGCTGTCCATGGGCGGTACCATCGAGATCATCTACCTGGCCTACAGCCTCACCGAGCTGGGCGCACAGAATGGTGGGTATGCCTACGATGTGGTGCTGATACCCGTCCTGGCCCTGCCCGCCGGCTGGTGAGCCGGACACCGGCGGCGGCCCAGCACGCCTTGGACCCAGGCGCGTGTCAGGAGGAGCGCCGACGGGTGGAGTGCTGCTCGCGTGCGACCATGATGCGAGGCAGGTTCTCCTCGATCCACTCGGCGAGTTCCTCGACGCGCGTGGCGACCTCGCGCCCCATCGGCGTGAGGCTATAGTCCACCCGCGGCGGGATGACCGGGTAGGCCTCGCGCAGCACGAAGCCATCCTGCTCCAGCGCCTGCAGGGTCTGGGAGAGCATCTTCTCGCTGACCCCCGCTACCTTGCGCCGCAAGGAGCTGAAGCGGTGCGTGCCCTCCAGCAGGGCAACCAGCACCAGCACACCCCAACGGCTGGTGACGTGGTCGAGCACTCCGCGGGACGGGCACTCCGGGGCATACACATCCCCCCGCTGCTGCTCCTTCATCGCCATGGCCAGCCGGCCACTCCGCTCACTTTCCGCCATGTCACTAGATTACCAAAAAGTGGGTACTTACGTAAAGAGAGCAACGACGCTACGGTGCGTGTCGGTTCGACG
>QKJM01001034.1 GCA_003249315.1 Archangium sp. | reverse complement strand
GGGTCCTCCACCGACACCGCCGCCGCCGTTGGCTGCAATGGCAGCGTCGTGTCCAGCATCACCGCCAGCTCGCTCGTCTCGCGGTGCCCGATGCTCCCCTCGTACGCCCCCGGGTGCGGCCCGTGCGCCACGCCCATCGGGTGGAAGCTCACGCTCCCCGGCCCCACGCCTCTCCGGCTCGTGAAGTTGCCCCGGCAGTAGAAGAGGAACTCGTCACAGTCCACCGACGAGTGCGGGTACGGACACGGAATCGCCTCCGGGTGGAAGTCCACCACCCGCGGCACGAACGAGCAGATGAGCGCCCCTCTCGCCGCGAACGTCCCGTGCCACGTCGGCGGCAGGTGTACCAGCCCCGCCCTCGGCTGGAAGTTGAGGATGGGGAAGGCCCACGGGTACACCGTCCCGTCCCACCCCACCACATCCAGCGGCGAGTGCTGGTACACGAAGCCGTGGAACCGCTCCCCTCGCTTCACCACCAGCTCCCGGATTCCCTCCTCCCGCGGCCCCACGAACTCCACCACCCGGAAGTCCCGGTGGCTGTAGGGCGCGTCCATCCGGAGCTGCCCCACATCGTTGCGCCACTGTCGAGGCAGGTGCAGGCCCCCCTTGCACTCCATGGACAGCCAGTACTGTGGCCTCCCCTCGTCCGGGAGAATCCGGTGTACCAGCCCCCGGGGAATGAAGACGTAGTCCTCCGCCTCGAAGCGCAGGTCTCCCAGCGGCGAGCGCACCACCCCTCCGCCCTCGTGGACGTAGAAGAGGTCATCCGCGTCCGCGTTGGCGAAGTACACCGCGTCCGCCTCGCTCGGGTGCAACACCCCCAGCGTCACGTCCGCGTTGAAGAGCAGCGGCACTCGCGCGTTCAGCGGCGCCCCGCCCTTCTTCGGCAGCTCCTGCGTCTTGTAGTGACGCTTCGCCAGCCGCTGCTCCGCCACCGCCACCGCCGGCTCCCAGCCCCCCTTCGCCTCCCCCAGGCTCTGCGTGTGCGGCGCATGCAGGTGGTAGGCAATCGTGTACGGGCCCTCGAAGCCATCCCGCGTCAGGCACTCCTCGTACATCAGGGTGCCCTTCTCGTCCCGAAGCTGGATGTGGTGCTTGCGAGGCACCTTCCCCACGACTCGCCGCTCGAACATGGCTAGGCCCGCCCCTCCGTCTGCTGCTGGCGCTCGATGCTCTCGAAGAGCGCCCGGAAGTTTCCTCCGCCGAAGCCCTGGTCCCCCTTGCGCTGGATGATTTCATAGAAGAACGGGCCCGCGTGCGCGTCCTTGTACAGGCTCGCCGCGTCCTTCATGAAGATCTGCAGCATGTAGCTGTGCTCCTTGTCCCCATCGACCAGCACCTGCAGGTTCCGCAGCTCGTCGATGTCCTCGTCGATCTGCTTGATGCCCAGCGCCTTGATGCGCTCGGGCAGCGCGTCGTAGTAGGTGCCCGGCGTGGGCATGAAGTCGATGCCCGCCTTCTCCCGCATCTCCTTCACCGAGGTGAGGATGTCCTTCACCACCAGCGCCAGGTGCTGCACGCCGTCGCCCCGGTGGTCCTCGGTGAAGAGGTTGATTTGAGAGGACTTGAAGAAGGGCCGGAACGGCTCGTTGTTGGCGAACTTCACCCCGCTCGCGGGATCCCACATCACCTCCGAGCGAAGGCCCGAGCCGTGCGTGCGCGTCTGCTGCGCGGCCACGTCCTCGGTGTGGAACTGGATCTCCCAGAACTTCTCGAAGCCCATCACGTGCTCCATCCACAGCAGCATGGGCCGCATGGTCTGGAAGTTGGACGTGATGTGGTCGATGTGCGTGAAGCCGTAGCGGTTGTTGCCGCCGCGCGGCTTCTCGTACGGCACGAAGCCCGGGTAGAGGGCCTTGTAGCCGTCGCGCTGGATGAAGCGGAAGGTGGTGTCACCGAAGGGCGTGGTGATGGAGAACTGAGCCAGCTTGCCGCCCTGGTCGTCGGTGAAGTGCTGGATGTCGGTGACGAAGGTACCGCCGCGCTGCTCGAGCAGCCGGAAGGTCTTCTCGATGTCCTGCACCTGGAAGTTGATGGTGCCCACCCCGTCCGGGTGCCTGCGCAGATAGCGCCAGGCGCGACTGCCCTCACCCACCGGCTGGCTCACCACCAGCACCACGTTGCCCGCCTGGAAGACGGCCGACTTCTGCTTGCCCTCCGTCTCCAGCTCTGGCGAGGAGCTGCCCAGCTCCGCGAAGTCCAGCCCGTCCACGTAGAAGCGCCGGCTGCGCTCCAGCTCATGCACGTACCAGTGGACGCTCTCGATGCCCGTGATGCCCAGCGACTCCACCTTTGCCATGGTCGACTCCTTTTCTCTCTGTCTGCTGATTCCGGTTCAGGCCTGCACTGCGTCCGGCTGTCGATCGGGATGGGCCGCCTGGAATGCGGGGAGGCTGGCGCAGGCGTCCTCGATGCGCGTCAGCACCGTGAAGGGCTCCAGGTCCACGCCGAAGCGCCGGGCGTTGTAGAGCTGGGGCACCAGGCAGAGATCCGCGAGGCTCACCGCGTCCCCCATGCAATACGTGCCCGCCGTCTCCCGCACGGCCACCTGCAGGGCCTCCAGGCCCCGCTGAATCCAATAGACGGCCCAGGCCTTCTCGTCCGCCCCCATCTCGCCCTTGAGCCTCCGCAGCACGGAGAGGTTCTGCAGGGGCTGGATGCCCGAGTTCACCATCTCCGCGAGCATCCGCACCCGAGCCCGCTCCAGCGGCTCGGCCGGCAGCAGGGGGGGCGAGGGGTGACGCTCCTCCAGGTACTCCAGGATGGCCAGCGACTGGGAGAGGTGGAGCACCCGGCCTCCCTCGGTGAGCTCCAGCGTGGGCACCGTCCGCATCGGGTTGCGGGCGCGGTGGGCCTCTCCGTGCTGCTCACCGCCATCCTTCACCAGATGTACCGACACGTTCTCGTAGGGCAGCCCCTTGTGGTTCAGGGCGATCCGCACCCGCCACGAGCACGAGGAGCGCCAGTAGCCATAGAGCTTCATTTCGCCACCACCTTCTGGGAGATGCGGCCGAAGAGGCTGTTCCCCTCCGGACCGAACATCTCGATCTCGATGGTGTCCCCCACCTTCATGAACGGCGTCTTGGGGGCGCCGGTCTCGATGGTCTCGATCATCCGACGCTCGGCGAGGCAGGAGATGCCGCGCTCCCGGTCCTCGTTGGACACGGTGCCGCTGCCGAGCACGGTGCCCGCGGTGAAGGCGCGCGTCCTGGAGATGTGCTGGATGAGTTCGAAGAAGGAGAAGTGCATCTCCGGGCCGGCGTCGGTGTCGCCCACGACCTGACCGTTGAGGGTGGAGCGCAGGCGCAGGTGGACGCGACCGTCACGCCAGGCGGGGCCGAGCTCGTCCGGGGTGAGGGCGAAGGGGCTGAAGGCGCTGGAGGGCTTGCTCTGGAAGAAGCCGAAGCCCTTGGCCAGCTCGGGCGGGATGAGGTTGCGCAGGCTCACGTCGTTGCAGATCATCACCAGCTTCACGTGCCGCGAGGCCTCGCTGGCCTTCGTCCCCTGGGGCACATCCCCGAGGATGACGGCCACCTCGGACTCGAAGTCCAGGCCCCAGGCCTCGTCGGCCAGGGGGATGTCCTGGGTGGGAGCGAGGAAGGTACCGGAGCCGCCCTGGTAGACGAGCGGATCCGTCTTCAGCGTGGGCGGGGGCTCGGCGTTGCGCGCCTTGCGCACCAGGATGACGTGGTTGAGGTAGGCGCTGCCATCCACCCACTCGTAGGCGCGGGGCAGCGGAGAGAGCAGGGCGCTCACATCCAGGGGGCGGCTCTGGACGCGACCGGCCTCCAGGTCCTCGGCGAGCGCGCGCAGCTTCGGCTCCAGCTCATCCCACTTGTCGAGCGCGGCCTGGAGCGTGAGGGCCACGTTGGTGGCGAGCGTATAGGCCGAGTTGTCCCGCTTGACGACGATGAGCCGTCCGTCGCGTGTTCCGTCGTTGAGGGTGGCGAGCTTCACTCGTCGGACTCCCAGGCGGCCCATGAGGTGCGGAGAACGAGGCGGGCCATCACCTCGTCATCCCGGGCTTTTCCGTGCCAGGAACCAAGGTGTCAAGCAGAGGCTGCCCGCGAGGACCATGAAGCGTCGGATGCATCACCGCGCGGTGCGTCATCCACGCTCCGGCTTCTCTCGCCATGGGTGACGCGTCGCCTATACTCGGGGATTCCACTTCACTCCATGGGAGGACTCGACATGCGGATCCGACTGCTGGCCCCGGTGTGCGCCCTGGCGCTCGCGACGGGGTGCGTCACCCAGGGCAAGTACGACGCCATGGTCCAGGAAGCCCAGACGCTGGAGCAGCGTCTGAAGCAGGAGCAGGACACACGTACGGCGGCCGAGGAGAAGGTACGACAGCTCGAGGAGACGGTGGCCGGCCTGGAGCAGGAGAAGCAGGCGCTCACCACCCGCCTGGAGACGGCCGAGACGCGGCTCACCACGGGTGCCGCGGAGCGTCGGGCCCTCGAGCAGCGCAACACCGAGCTCGCCGCCCTCAACGAGGAGCTCTCCCGCTCCACCCGCAAGCTCAAGGAGGCCAAGGAGGCTCTGGAGAAGAAGAGCTCCGAGTACGAAAACCTCGCCCAGAGCCTCGAGAAGGAGATCTCCGAGGGGAAGATCGAGCTGTCCGAGCTCAAGGGCCGGATGACGGTGAAGCTCAAGGACAAGATCCTCTTCGCCTCCGGCTCGGCGCGGGTGGGCAAGGAGGGCAAGGAGGCGCTGGAGAAGATCGCCGGGGCCCTCAAGGGGGTGCAGGGGAAGATCATCCGCGTGGAGGGACACACCGATGACGTGCCCACGGATCCCAAGAGCGCATTCCCCACCAACTGGGAGCTGAGCCTGGCGCGCGCCATGGCGGTGGTGCGGGCCCTCCAGGACGCGGGGGTGGATCCCACCGTCCTCTCCGCCGCCGGCTATGGCCAGTACCAGCCCATCGCCCCCAACGACTCCCCGGAGAACCGCAGCCTCAACCGGCGGATCGAGATCGTCCTGGCGCCCGGAGTGGCCTCGACCTCGCCCTAGGACGGCTCGACGGGCACTCCTCCTCTCTGCGACTCCGAGCAAGATGCACTAGGCTTCATCCCCTTGAGCCAGAAGGAGGAGTCGCCGATGCCCATCCGTGTGGTCCTGCTCGCGTTGCTTTCAGCATGGGGACTGGCCTGTACCGTCGAAGGCCCCCCGGGAGCCCAGGGTCTCCCGGGTCCCGAGGGGGCTCGAGGTCCCGCGGGGCCCGCCGGAACCCTGCCTCCCCTCTGTACTCCAGGTGAATCCTTCTGCGAGGGCGCGCGGCTCTGGTCCTGCACGAAGACGGGCGTCGACGCCGTCCTCGCGAGCGACTGCACCGGAGGCAGCGCGACGAACCCCAACAGTTGCTTCAACGACGGCTGCGCGCCAGGGAAGACCGCGTGCTGCCGGCCGACGAAGCCACTCTGTCGTTGGAGCTTCACCAGCCCGGCCACGAGCGGCGACTACTACGGCTACACGCAAGGGCAGGCCTACTGCGTGCCTCCCTCTGACTGCGCCCAGGACTCCGCCTTCAACGTGACCCTCAACACCAACCCGAACGCCACCATGTGCAACGCGCCGGAGCCGCACAACCTCACCCTGCGGATCGAGCGTCCCCTGGGAACCCCGGGTCAGGTCATCTCCCTGCCGAACGCGCGGGTGACCCTCGGCTTCTCCAACGTGGCGGACAGCTCGAAGAGCTGCGCCCTGTGGACGGGTACCCTCACCTGGCACTCGGAGGTGCCGAGCTGGAGCGTCACCCTCAACGCCACCTGCGGCGAGTCCGGCAAGGGCCACATCCAGCTCGCCGGGACCCTCAGCGGCGACACCTGAGTTCGCCAGCCCGGTCGCCCTCCAGACAGCGGAAGGTGCCTCCGGGCCCCTCCCCAAGGGGATGCGCGGGGCCGGGCTTCTCCTCATCTCAAGCACCCTACCCTCTGACGCATCCCCGGCGTCGTCTCCCACTTGGCACCGCCTGCAACGGTCCCAAGCTTGTCGTTGACGCGCCGACCCCACCACCCACGGTGGTGCGACCAGAGGGGGAGGGCATCGATGTCGGAGGGCTATGAACAGGCGGGACCCTCTCCAGGAGGAGCGTTCCCTGGCAGACGACTGGGCAATCGCTTCGAGCTGACCCAGCGAATCAAGCAGGGACGCGGGATTACGACGTGGCTGGGGGTGGATCTGCGCACGCGGACCCGGCTCGTCGTGAAGATGACGTCCGCCCTCTCCCTTGCGCCGGCCGCCCGTCAGCGCCTGGAGCACGAGGCGCACGTGCTCGGCGGCCTGCACAGCCCCTACCTGGTGCCCATCCTCCACTTCGGTCACGCGGGGGATCTCCTCTACCTGGTGATGCCCTTCCTCCCAGGAGTCTCCCTCCAGGAGCGTCTCACCAACGGCACGCTCTCGGTGCCCGAGGCCCTCACCGTGGGGCAGTGCGTGCTGGCCGCCCTCGCCGAGGCCCATGCCCACGGCGTGCTCCACCGGGACGTGAAGCCCTCCAACATCATCGTCGAGGGAGACACCACCATCACCCGCGCCACCCTGGTGGACTTCGGACTGGCGCGCAGCGAGCGGTTGGATCCCTCCTTGAGGGATCTGCCTGTGGGCACCGCGCGCTACCTCTCGCCAGAGCAGGCCGGGCTGCTCAACCGCTCGGTGGAAGCCACCTCGGACCTGTACGCGCTGGGGGCCGTGCTCTTCGAGGCGCTCGCCGGACACCCCGCCTTCGATGGCACCACGGTGGGGGAGGTGCTCCGCCAGCACCTCGCCACCCGGCCCCGGCTGCGCAGCACCGGCGTGGAGGTGCCCCGGACGCTGGAGGAGGTCATCGCGCGCCTGTTGCAGACGGACCCGCAGGACCGCTACCAGTCCGCCGAGTCCGCGCGGGAGGACCTGCACACCCTGGAGCTGGCGCTGGCGCGCGGGGAGGCGGAGCCGGAGCTGGTGACGGGAGCGCATGACCAGCGCCACAGCCTCACCGAGCCTTCCTTCGTGGGCCGCCACGAGGAGCTGCTGCTGCTGGAGCGCGAGCTGGAGCGCACCCGCACCGAGCCGGGACGGCTGGTGACGGTGGAGGCCGAGAGCGGAGGCGGCAAGAGCCGGCTGCTGGAGGAGTTCACCCTGCGCGCCCGCCAGCACCGCACCTGGGTGCTGCAAGGCCATGCCCTGGCCCAGGCCGCGCAGAGGCCCTTCCAGCTCATCGCGGAGGTGGCCTCGGGCATCGCCGCGGCGGCCCGGGAGCGCCCCGCCCTGGCGGATCTGCTGCGCGAGCGGCTGGAGGAGCAGGCCGGGGCGGTGTGTACGGTGCTGCCTCAACTCCAGCCGGTGCTGCGCCCCGCGCAGAGCCAGGGACTCGGCCCGGACTCGCTGGGCGAGAGCCGCGGAATCTGGTCCCTCACCGCCCTGCTGGGCGCGCTGGGCACGGAGAGCGAGCCCGCGGTGGTGCTGCTCGACGACTGCCAGTGGGCGGATGAACCGACGCTCAAGGCCCTCGAGAGCTGGCAGCAGGCGCGCCGGAGCACCCCGGGGAACGTGCTGCTGATCGTGTCCTTCCGCAGTGAGGAGGTAGGCGCCGGACACGTGCTGCGCCGGCTCAACCCCAGCGCCCACCTGCGGCTCGCGACGCTCGGCGCGGCCGACCTCACCCGGATGCTGGAGTCCATGGCCGGCCCCCTGCCCGGCGAGGCCACCGAGCTGGTGGTGCGCCTGTCCGAGGGCAACCCCTTCATGGCCTCGGCGGTGCTGCACGGGCTGGTGGAGGACGGAGCGCTGGTGCCGGGGCCGCGCGGCTGGCAGGTGCAGCCGGAGGCCATGGCCCACGTGCGCTCCTCCCGCCAGGCCGCCGCCTTCCTGGTGCGCCGACTCCGGCTGCTGCCTCCCGAGTCGCTGCGAATGCTGTCCCTGGGCGCCGTGCTGGGCAAGCGCTTCAAGCTGGAGCGTGTCGCCGCCCTCTCCGACACCCCCCCGGAGCAGGTGGTGGCGGCGCTGGCCGAGCCGCGGCGCCGCCACATGCTCTGGGAGCGCCAGGCCGGCCGCTACACCTTCGTCCATGACAAGGTCCGCGAGGCCCTGCTCGGCCTGCTGCAACCCGAGGAGCGCAGGGAGCTGCACCGACTGGCGGCTCGCGCCATCGCCAGCGGCCCTCGGGCGGACCCCTTCGAGCTGGCCTATCACTTCGACGCCGCCGGCGAGTACGCCCAGGCGCTACCCCACGCGCTGGTGGCCGCGGAGGGCGCCCGCCAGCGGTTCGCCCTCGAGACGGCCGAGTTCAACTACCGGATCGCCAATCGAGGCGCCGCCGACGCCGAACCCCACGTGCGCTTCCTCATCGCCGCGGGGCTGGGGGACGTCCTCATGCTCCGCGGGCGCTACGAGGCCGCCCAGCAACAGTTCGAGCTGGCCCGGAAGCTCGCGAGCGACCAGCTCCAGCAGGCCCGTCTGGCGAGCAAGCTCGGTGAGCTCGCCTTCAAGCGCGACGACATGGAGGAGGCCAACGCCGCCATCGAGGAGGGCCTGGCCCTGCTCGGCCGCCGGGTGCCCGGCAACCTGTTCACCTATGGGCTGGGAGCCATCTGGGAGCTGCTCGTGCAGGCCAGCCACACCCTCTTCCCGCATCAACTGCTGGCCCGTCATCCCCTCGCGGACGCGGAGGAGGATCTGCTCGCGGTCCACTTCTACAACCGGCTGACGTACGGGTACTGGTACCGGCGCGGCCCCATCGCCACCTTCTGGGCCCACCTGCGCGAGGTCAACACCGCCGAGCAGTACCCTCCCACGCCGGAGCTGGCCCAGGCCTACTCCACCCACTCCCCCGTCCTCACCCAGCTCCCCTGGTTCAACCGGGCCTTCGCCTACGTGCAGAAGTCGCTCGCCCTGCGCCAGCAGTGGGGAGACGTGTGGGGACAGGGGCAGTCGCTCCACTTCTTCGCCCTCGCCCTCTACGCCTCCGGCCGCTTCGAGGAGTGCATCGAACGGAGCCGCGA
>QKJM01000646.1 GCA_003249315.1 Archangium sp. | reverse complement strand
GGCGCTCCAGGACGCGCGCGAGAAGGTGGTGCTGGCGCATGCGTACTTCCTGCCCGATAGACGCTTCGTACGCGCGCTGAAGCGGGCGGCACGGCGAGGGGTGGAGGTACACCTGCTGCTCGCCGGCCGCAGCGACGTCGTCTTCGCGCGAGCCGCCACCATGCGGCTCTACCGCACCCTCCTGCTCGGCGGCGTGCATATCCACGAGTGGACGGCCACCACCCTGCACGCCAAGGCCGCGGTGGTGGATGGCCGCCGGCTGCTGGTGGGCAGCTTCAACCTGGATCCACTCTCCCTGGTGAACCTGGAGACGCTCGTCGAGGTGGATGACGTCCGACTCGCGGAGCAGGCCTCCCGCTGGGTGGAGCAGCACATGCGGGGCGCCCACCCCGTGCGGCTGGAAGATTGCGCGCGCTCTGGATTTCAGCGCTGGTTCCTGGACGTGGTGGGGCTGGCGGTGGCGCGCTTCGCCGAGCGCTTCGCCCGCTTCATCGGCTCGCGCCGTCTGGGCTCCCGGCGTCACTGAACACACCGTGCTTGCAAATCGGTGGCTCGACTGCACCCATACAATCACTTTCTCGAAAGCCAATGAAAAGTCGTCCCCCCGGCTGCATGGTGAGTGCTCGATCGGCGGAAAAACAGCCTCAGGGGTCTGGACAAGCCTCCCGCAAAGGGGGACTCAATAGAGACGCTCGCGAGTCTCGCTCCTCCTGTGTGTCCACCTGCGAGCGCGGAGAGTCGTCGCCATGAATCATGTCTCCCGAGTGCTGATGGCCGCCCTGCTCGCGGTCTCGCTCTTCTCTGGATGTGGCCCCAGCCACACCAACCCGGGCCACCCGGATCCGCTCCCTGACGCAGGCACCCAGCCGGACGGAGGGGACGACGGAGGCACGTCGGGCGGAGGGGACGACGGAGGCACACCGGGCGGCGGCGAGAACCCGGACACCCAGCCCGTCCCCGTCCCGGGCCCGCGCGATCCCAGCAATAGCACCATCGACTCCGACTGCGACGGCCTCTCGGACGCGGAGGAGTGGGGCAACGTCTATCCGGGGGACCTGCGCACCAACGCGGCCGTGCGGGACACGGACGGCGACGGCCTGCGAGACGGCCTCGAGCTGGGCCGCACCAGCACCCTCAACACCGGGTGTACGGACTTCAGCGCGGACGAGGACCCGCAGAGCCAGACCAGCCCCGTCCTGGCGGACACGGACGGCGACGGACTGAAGGACGGCGAGGAGGACGCCAACCACAACGGTCGGATCGACCCCGACGAGACGGATCCGCGCAACCCGGACTCGGACTCCGACGGCCTCTCCGACGGCCTGGAGCGGAGCAACGGGACGAATCCCCTCAACGCGGACACGGACGGGGACACCTGCTCGGACGGCGAGGAGGACGCCAACGCCAACGGCCAGGTGGACCCGGGCGAGACGGATCCGCGCACGGCCGGCGACTGCGGCATCAACTCCACGGACTCGGACGGTGACGGCCTGCCGGACGCCATCGAGGATGGCTTCGGCACGGACAAGAACAACGCCGACACGGACGGCGACGGCCTGAGCGACGGCCTGGAGGACCGCAACAAGAACGGCCGGGTGGAGCTGGGCGAGACGAACCCGCGCAAGAAGGACTCCGACTGCGACGGCCTGATCGACGGCCCGGACCAGGGCTCCTTCAAGGGCGAGGACCAGAACGCCAACGGCCAGGTGGACCCGGGCGAGACGAACCCGCTCAATTCCGACACGGACGGCGACGGCATCCGCGACGGCGTGGAGCGCGGCGTCACCACCGGCGCGGCGCCCGACACCACCTGCGGCTACGTGGGGGACGCGGACGGCAACCCCGCCACGGACCCGACGAACCCCGACTCGGACGGTGACGGCATCTCCGACGGCGCCGAGGACTCCAACCAGAACGGCCAGGTGGATCCGGGCGAGTTGGACCCCGCCAACGGCAACGACGGCTCCACGGGTCCGGTGAACGAGGCCTGCTCCGAGCAGAACCTGCGGCAGGTGACGTTCACGGACAACAGCAGCCAGGACATGCGCCTGGCGCTGCGGCCCTCCTTCCAGGAGGTGCGCGCCCTGATAGTGTCCGAGCAGATCCGGGGCCTGATGGGCTATGACGCCACCAACCAGGTGTCCTTCATCGCCCTCAAGCGCGGCCAGGTGAACGGCTCCACCACGGTGGTGAACGACGAGGCGGGCCTGCGCGGGCTGCTCTCGCCCACGGGCTACACGCAGGTGGCGCGAGGCCCCACGCAGACCTTCACCACCTGGGACGGCTTCAACGCGATGGTGGCCTTCTACGACCAGACCAGCACCGGGAACCTGCGGGACTACACCAACGCGGTCGCCAAGGCGCTGGTGGGCACGAGCACCCAGATGCTCACCGGCGGCCAGGAGGTGGCCGGGCCCTACAAGCTGCAGGCCCAGTACGTCCACCGCTCCGACGACAGCGTGGTGCTGGTGCTGGCCATCGCCCCCGTGGCGAAGCTCACCGAGCCCGCCCAGGCCCTCTTCGCCCTGAGCGACACCGCCGGCGGCACCTCGCTGGCTCAGTTCGGCGACACGGACGCCGTGCAGTGCGAGACCTTCACCGCCGGCTCCGGCATGGCCGACTTCCTCTTCGTGGTGGACGACAGCGGCTCCATGGCGAGCTACCAGACCGCCCTGGGCAATGCCGGCGCGGCCATGGAGGCCCGGCTGGGCAACTCCACCCTGGACTGGCGCATCGCCATGGTGACCACCGGCTACACCACCAACTGGGCCGACTCCAACTACCACAAGGTCCGCGGCTTCACCCGGGACATCAACGAGTTCAAGTGCTGGCTGCAGAACGACAGCAGTTGCCCCACGGGGAGCTGGGTCGGCACCAGCGGACCGGGCGATGAGAAGGCGCTGATCTCCGCCACTGAGGCCATCGACTACATCACCGACCCCGCCACGACGACGACGGAGCACAAGTTCGGCACGGGCGCCGACCTGGTGGTGGTCATCCTCACCGACACGAGGGACCAGTCCGAGGCAGAGGGTACGGTCTCCTACTTCACCGACTACTTCCTGAACGCCAACCCGACCGGCGGCACCATCCGGGTGCATGGCATCATCTGCCCGCCAGATGGGACGAGGTGCCACACCCAGGAGGACAACACCAACCCCCGGCACCTGGACGTCATCCAGGCCACCGGCGGCGTCTCCGGCAGCATCAAGAGCACGCAGTCCATCCAGGACACCATCTACGCGGTGGTGGACAGCGCCATCGCCGCCTCGGGCTACCGCACCCTCAAGCCGCCCATCGGCGCCTCGGTGAAGGTGGCGGTGGCGGAGGTGCTGAATGAGACGCAGTGCCCGAGCAAGGACGACCTCCCGCGCAGCCGGCAGAATGGCTTCGACGTGGACGGCCTCAACCAGACGCTCTCCCTCTTCGGCGCCTGCCGCCCGAAGAACCCGGGGGTGACGACGGCCGCGGTCTCCTACCGCTACTGGAACGACCGCACCTCGCTGCCGGATGGGACTCCGCCCCCGTGCTCCACGGACGCCAGCTACGACCCGAACGACCCGGACTTCTGCGAGGGCAACCTCGTCTGCAACACGCAGACGAACCTGTGCGAGTGCGCCTCGGCCTGCGGCGGCGCCTGCGGCAGCTACGAGAGCTGCAACATGAACACCTGTAGCTGCCAGTGCGTGCAGAGCGCCACCTGCGCGCCGGGCTTCAAGTTCGACCCCGGCACCTGCGGCTGTGTCTGCGACACCGCCTCCCTGGGCTGCGGCAACACCTACCAGGTGGACCCCAACCTCTGCGCCTGCGTGTGCCAGCCGAACTGCGGAGGCCAGTGCGGCTCCGCGGCGAAGTGCAACGAGAGCACCTGCGCCTGCGAGCCCATCCTCAACTGAGGACGGCCTCGCCCCCCCGCCTCCTCTCCGGGGGCGGGGGCACGGCGGAAGGCTTGTCTCATGGGTAGAGAAAGGGGTACGGGGGGTCCACCGCCCTCCGTTACCCTTCCCTCGCGCCCGCCCATGCCTTCTTCCACTCTGCAGCCCGTGCTCGCCGCCATCGACGTAGGCACCAATGCCGTCCGCCTGGAGCTGGCCCGGCCGGACGCCGAGGGGGCCCTGGAGACCCTCCACCAGGAGAGAGATCCCATCCGTCCCGGAGAGGGCGTCTTCAGCCAGGGAGTCATGCCCCAGGAGACGGCGGACCGGCTGCTCTCCACCCTGCGGCGCTACGCGGCGCTGTGCCGGCGGCACAAGGCCCGGGTGCGGGCGGTGGCCACCAGCGCCATGCGGGACGCCCGCAACCGCGAGGAGGTGGTGGAGCGGGTGCGGGAGGAGGCGGGGCTGAACCTGGAGGTGGTGAGCGGCAAGGAGGAGGCCCGCCTCATCTGCCTGGGGGTGCTGCACCGCAAGCCGCCGCACGTGCGCTCGCTGCTGGTGGACATCGGCGGGGGCTCCACCGAGGTGGCCATCGCCACCGGCGAGCGGCCGGATGACCTGTGGAGCCTGCCGCTGGGCGCGGTGCGCCTCACCGAGATGTTCGACGCCTCCGGCAAGGTGACGCCCCGGCAGCTCCGGCTGATGCGCAGCTTCGTGGAGGAGCAGCTCCGCAAGGCCTTCCCCGCGCGCCCCGAGGGCCTGCCCCGGGTGGCGCTGGGCTCCTCCGGCACCATCAACGCGGTGGTGGGCTACGCGGCCACCGAGGGCACCGCCCACGCCTCCACCCGCCAGCTCACCCGAGCGGTGGAGACGCTGGCGGAGATGACGCCGGAGCGGCGGCGCAAGCGGTTCGATCCCCGGCGCGCGGACATCATCGTCGCCGGCGCCACCGTGCTGGAAGGAGTGGTGAAACACCTGGGAGTGGAGAGCGTCACCGGCGTCAACCGGGGCCTGCGGGACGGCATCCTGGTGGACCTGCTCTACCGCCAGGACGAGACGCGGGAGGACCACACCCTCGCGGACGCGGCGATGGCCATGGGGAGACGCTTCTTCTTCGACGAGAAGCACGCGCGCCAGGTGGCGTGGCTCGCCCTCATCCTCTTCGACGAGCTGGCCGCGCTGCACCACCTGCCGCTCTCCTCCCGGCCCTACCTGGAGGCGGCGGCGCTGCTGCATGACGTGGGCAACGCCGTCAGCTACGAGCGCCACCACAAGCACACCTACTACCTCATCCGCCACGGCGACATCCCCGGGCTGGCCGATCGCGAGCGCGAGCTGGTGGGGCGGGTGGCGCGCTACCACCGGCGCAGCCCTCCGGAGCTCCAGCATTCGGGGATGGAGGGCCTCACTCCCTCCGAGGCACGCCTGGTGCGCAAGCTGGCCACGCTGCTGCGGGTGGCGGACTCGTTGGATCGCAGCCACCACCAACCGGTGAAGGAGCTCCGGGCCGTCAACGGCCGGGAGGCGGTCTCCCTCCACGTCAAGGCCCGCCAGCCGGTGGACCTGGAGCTATGGAACGTGGAGCACGAGACGGCCCTCTTCCGCCGCGTCTTCGGCAAGCGGCTCTCCCTCCACGTCGGCCGCTAGCTCCTCCGCCCGCTCCCCGGAGGAGGCGCCACCTCCCGGCTGGCGCCCCCCGCCATGGATGGCCACCTCCAGGAACGTGGAACCGCTGGAAGGAGCCAACACATGAAGGCCGTCGTTTTCCATGGGATTGGGGACATCCGGCTCGACGAGGTGCCCGAGCCGAGGCTCGAGCAGTCCACGGACGCCATCGTCCGGCTGACGGCGAGCGCCATCTGTGGGACGGACCTGCACATGGTGCGCGGGACGCTGTCGGGGATGAAGCCGGGCACCATCCTCGGGCACGAGGGGGTGGGCATCGTCGAGGAGGTGGGTCGGGACGTGCGCAACTTCCAGGCGGGGGACCGGGTGGTGATTCCCTCCACCATCGCGTGCGGCACCTGCGCCTATTGTCGCGCGAGCTACTACTCCCAGTGCGACGTGGCCAACCCCAACGGCAAGCGTGC
Organism: Archangium sp.; assembly: GCA_003249315.1. GTDB lineage: Bacteria > Myxococcota > Myxococcia > Myxococcales > Myxococcaceae > QKJM01. The sequence goes on along the minus strand of QKJM01000646.1, from coordinate 3,030 downwards.
GGGAACGGCCTTCTTCGGCGGTCCGGAGTCGAGCGGTCCCTTCCATGGGCTGCAAGCGGAGAAGGCCCGCGTTCCCTTCGCCAACGTGGGGCTGGTGAAGCTTCCGGACGAGGTGACGGACGAGCAGGCCATCCTCCTCTCGGACATCTTCCCCACCGGCTATTTCGGCGCGGACATCGCCGAAATCCGCCCCGGTGACACGGTGGCCGTGTTCGGCTGCGGGCCGGTGGGCCAGTTCGCCATCCTCAGCGCGAAGCTGATGGGGGCGGGGCGCGTCTTCGCCATCGACTGTCACCCGGATCGCCTGGAGTTGGCGCGCGAGCAGGGTGCTGAGATCATCAACTTCGAGCAGGAGGATCCGGTGGACACCCTCCTGCGGCTCACCGGCGGCATCGGCGTGGACCGGGCCATCGACGCGGTGGGGGTGGACTCCATTCACGCGCACCACGGGCCCGCGGCGAAGCAGGCGCGCAAGCAGCGCGCCGAGTTCAAGCGCGAGCTGCAGGAGGTGGCGCCGGAGACGCACCCGGTCGGGGAGAACTGGGTGCCTGGGGACGCGCCGGCCCAGGCGCTGATGTGGGCGGTGGACGCGCTGGCCAAGGCCGGCACCCTCGCCATCATCGGCGTGTACCCGGAGAAGATGAAGGCCTTCCCCATCGGCCAGGCGATGAACAAGAACCTGACGATGAACATGGGCAACTGCAACCACCGCAAGTACATCCCCCACCTGCTGGAGCTGGTGCGCACCGAGGCGGTGGAGCCCACGGCCCTCCTCTCGCATGTGCAGCCGCTCACCAGCGCCCTCGAGGCCTACCGGGCCTTCGACGCGCGCAAGCCGGGGTGGATGAAGGTGGAGTTGGAGCCCACGCCACTGATGTAGAATGGCGGGCATGGCTCGCCTCCTGCTCCGGGTGTTGTTCCTGCTCTTCGCCATGGTCGCCGGGGCCGTGGCGACCTTCCTGTGGCTGCGTCCCTCCGAGCCGCCGTTGCCGGACACCCCGGCGCTCGTCAACCGGGTCCACGAGGTGGCGCGGCTGGAGACGCTGGAGGTGTCCCTCTACAAGAAGGTGGAGTTCTCCCCGCAGCCCGAGGCCGCGGACTCGCTGTGGAAGGACGTGGTGAACTGGGCGCGCTACTCGCTGAACACCCCGCGCGGCCGGGCCATCGTCTTCGCCACCGTCCACCTGGGGTATGACTTCACCCGACTGGACACCTCCTCGATGCGCGTGCAGGGCACCCGGGTGCAGGTGGCCCTCCCGCCCCTGGAGACGCGGGTGGAGCTGCAGCCCGGGGAGACCGAGATCATCGGCTCCAACCTGGACAGCGCCCAGACGGCGCTGCTGCTGGAGAAGGCCCGCGAGGCCTTCCAGCGAGAGGTGGCCGGGGATGCGCGGCTGAAGGAGCGGGCCCGGCTCTCGGCGGAGACCACCCTTCGGGCGCTCTTCTTCTCGCTGGGCTTCCGCGAGGTGGAGGTGGTGGATCGCCTGCCCCCCGCCACCGCGGGGTGAGCCGGGGCCTCAGTCGGCTCTCGAGCCCATGGCCGCGAGCCGCGCCACCAGCTCCTCCACGTGGGTGTCCAGCGCCTGCGTCCCCTGCTGGAAGGCCGCGTAGAGGGTGTCCAGCTCCACCCGTCCCACCTGGCCCGGAGCGAGCCGCACCAGGAGGTGCCGTCCCTGCCGCCGGCAGCCCACCCCGGCCCGGTGCAGCGCCGCCAGCAGCGCGGAGGTGAACTCCAGGCGCGTCGCCCGAGGCGGAGCGGGCGGTGGAGGCGGTACTTCGGCGGCCTCCAGCTCCTCCCGAAGCAGGCGTGCCTCGGCGTCGAAGGGATCCTTCTCCAGCACCTCGGCCACCCAGGCCCGGGCCCGTGCGTGCTCCCCGCGCCGCAGGGCCAGCACGGCGAGCACCTTGAGGGCCTCGGGGTCTCCCGGGTTGAGGGCCAGGGCCTCGCGCAGCGCGGACTCGGCCTCGGCCCTGCGCTCCATCCCGAGCAGGGCCCGGGCCAGCCCCAGCCGAACCTGCACCTCCCGGGGGAAGTCCCGCCGCAATGACTCCAGCAGGGACAGCGCCTCGCGCTCGGCCCCCGCATTCATCAGCGCGTGCGCCACGGCCAGCCGCAGGGAGGGCCCCGCGCTACCATGCGCCGCGGAGCGCAGGGCCTCCAGCTCTGCCTCGTCCAGGGGCTCGCCGGCCTCCACCTTCCGGCGGAGGTGCTCCAGGTGAGTGGCTTCCATGGGGCGCAGTGTAGCCGCCCCGGACGCCCCCGCGACTCACTGCCAGGACAGCTCGTACTCGCTGTCCAGCACGCCCGTCTGCCGGCCGCATACCCGCACCTTGCGGGCGTTGAGCCGCTCGAGCATGGCCATCAGCACTCCCTCGTGGAAGGGAGGGGGCAGGAAGTCCCCGCGCATGACGAAGTGGGCACTCCGAGGCCCCGTCCACGCCACCTCCCGCTCGCCGAAGCCCAGCGACACCCGGTAGGCCGCGGGCAGGTTGCTCACCAACCGCTTCGGTTCCTCGCGCACCAGCCGCCGCATCGTCCGGCCCGCCGAGCTCTCCAGGAAGTCCGCCGCCGCTCCCCGTCCCAGCCGCCGCAGCAACTCCTCCAGGGCTTCGGGTTGCGCCGCCAGCTCACGCACCGCGGTGAAGACGAGCTGCAGGTGCAGCCGCACCGGGTAGTGCTGGAAGTCCGCGAAGTGCTCCTCCCCACAGGCCTCCAGACAACGCCGCACCAGCACCTCGTCCCCCAGCGCGCGGATGGCCTCAAGCGTGCCTCGCAGGAAGAGCCCGAGCGTGGTGTCTTCCGGAGTGGCCAGCGCCAGCCGCTTCTCCCACTCCCCGCCCCAGTCCTGCGGCCTCTCGCTCCATGCGACTGCGGCAACGCTCATATGCTTCTCTCCTTCGCAGGTACCCACACTCCGTGCCCACGGAATCCACACTCCCCGTCCCACCAGCCCGTCCGCCATTGCGAACAAACCCCTGCCCTCCTGCCCTCGGGTGTCTGTCTTTGTCTCCCCCCCGGCGATCGCCCGG
>QKJM01000010.1 GCA_003249315.1 Archangium sp. | reverse complement strand
AGTAGGAGGTCCACCCCGAAGAGATGAACGTGCCGCTCACGGGCAGGCAGTCGAGGCGGACATTGTCGCAGTACTTCCCGAGGCACTCGACCCCGTTGACCAGTTGGCTCGTGTTGCACTCCAGCGGCGGGTACTCCTCCGAGGTCCACCCCGTCCACGCCATGGCCGACACCTGGCCCTCCTCCTGTCCACCACTCACCACCTCCTCGCCCGCTCCCTCTTCCGGAACGCCGCACCCCGCGGCCCCCACCCACAAGCTCAAGCACAACGTCGTGCGAATGACCGACGGACGCTTCACGAACGCAAACATGTTCTGCCCCCTGGCGATGTGTTCCAGGCATGCCTCCACACGTGCCTCCACGCGCTCTCGGACATGCCGATCCTCGACATACCCAACACGCCACTCAGGCTCAAGCAGAAAAACAGGTAATTCAGCCAAGTCCTCAGCCCTGCCAGGGATTGTGCGGCAGTACGGCCTACCACGAGCTCGGCTATCTGGGCGGCGTCGTCGTGTACGGCCCAGCTCGGACGCTACCTGGAGCTGATGACACACGCGACGGAGTGAGAGGCGTTGAGAGACGCCTCGGGTGAATCAGTGGCGTCCCAGCCACTCCAGCAGGGGAGCCCACACCGAGGTCTCCGCGTCGTCGGACAGGAACAGGTCCGCATGACCATAGTCCAGCTCACGGGCCTCCTCCGAGAAGCGCTGCAAGACCAGCGTGCTGACATCGGTGCTCCCCAGCAGGGTCAGCGCATGGAGGCCCTGGCGGCCGAAGCCGCCCGAGGCCCCCACGTACAGAACCGGCACCGTCACCGCATCGAGATGGTCATCGTACGGCGACTCCACCTCGTCGCACCACAAGGCCTCGGTGTCCACCTGCTCGGCGAGGCTCTGGTAGGGCGAGGCCAGCAGCAGGAAGTCGAGGAAGAGGTGCTCGGGCGTCCATGTCAGCCCGAGGGGCTTGTTGCTCGCGTCGAACCGTCCACCCGTGAAGTGGTAGGTGGGGAGGAAGGGCTGCGGCTGCAGCGCCCAGGTGGCCCCGCCCGCCAGGAGCGCGAGCTGCCGGTTGGAGAACCCCTGCCGGAAGGAGGGCTCATCGGGCAGAGAGAGAGCCTGCGCCCCCACGTACTGGAGGAGGAGGCCCTGCTCCCCGCTCTCGTACTTCCCCTCCGCGACGAGTCGCGAGAGAGCCGCGTAGCGCCCGCAGGCCTCCTGGCGCATCAGCTCATCCTCCGGCGCGAGCTTGTAGGCCATGTCCACCGGGATGAAGGCGCTCACGTGGCGCAACTCCGGAGGCCACCGCGACTCCTCGTTCAGCCAGGCGTAGGACACGGCGGCCCCTCGGCTCCAACCCAGCAGGGCCATCTTCCCGCTCCCGGAGGACCAGAGCGCCCGCAGGAGCCGGGCCAGCGAGAGCCCCGTCCCCACGTCCCGCGCATGCAGCCCCAGATTCCAGTCCTTCATGAAGGAGAAGTCGCGCGTCCCTTCCGGCACGTGTACCCACCGCAGGTCGATGCCCCACACGTCCACGCCTTGCCGCGCCAGGTACACGGCGAACGACTGCCCCTGCATCCCCCCTCTGCCAGCGTCCGTGAGGAACGCGCCCCTGAAGCCCCACATGTCTCCATGTACCAGGAACACCGCCTTCTCCGTGCGCGCCGGCACCCACGGAGCCATCTCACGCACTACCCGGTGCAAGGTGATGACGTCGTGCGCCCCATTCCCCACCCGGACCCGGAAGCTGTATTCATGGACCTCCTCCGACACCTGCCTGCGCTCGAAAGCACCGAGCACCGTACGGGGATGAGCCCCCGCCCACGCCTCGCTGGCCCGGGCCACCTGCCCCATCCCCAACACCCAGAGGAACACCCACGCAGCCACCGCGCCAGGAACCCACTTCCCATCGATCATCCGCATCCGAAGCCCCCTGACCCCCGGCAGACTGGCCATCCCCACCATCCCGGACAACCTTCGCTGTCCTGCATTCCAACAAGAGGAGAGACACAACCGTCCGAGGCAGGACTCAGTAACCGCGCGAGAGCACGGAGGCCTCGACAATGAAATCCACCAGCCCATCGGCCTCCGGGATTCCGTTGTGGATTGCGCACGGCGGCCGGAGGATGAGAGCGCCCATGCAACAGAACGACAGAGCTTCCTCCTCACCGTCCCTGGTGCTCGATACCAATGTCGTGTTGGACCTGCTGGTGTTCGACGACCCCTTCGTGCGTCCGCTGGCCAGCGCGCTCATCGCGGGCGGCATCACGGCCTGGGCGGACGAGCACACGCTGACGGAGCTGAAGTACGTGCTCGGCTACCCGACCTTCGCGCTGGACGAGGAAGCGAGGCACGCGGTGTACACCCGCTATCGGAGTCTCGTGCGCCTCGTCTCCGCGGAGCCGGAAGCACCGCTGCCTCCCCTCCCCCGCTGCAGGGATCGGGACGATCAGAAGTTCCTCACCCTCGCGGCCCGCGCCGGCGCCACCTGGCTGGTGAGCAAGGACAAGCGGGTGCTCAGCCTCGCGGATCGACACGGCCTGCCCTTCGTCATCCTCTCGCCGCGGCGGGCCGTGGAGCGGCTGGAGGAGAAGAACGCCACCCCGTAGGGAGGATGGCCCCTCACCCGGTGGAGGAGCGCCCCTCTCCCTCCGACTCCCGCATCACCGGCAACCTCACAGTGAAGGTGGTGCCCTTTCCGGGCTCGCTCTGCACCTCGATGCGGCCCTTGTGACGCGAGATGATGCCGTAGCTGATGGACAGCCCCAGCCCCGTCCCCTTCCCCGGCTGCTTCGTGGTGAAGAACGGGGTGAAGAGTCTGGCCAGCACCTCCTTGCACATCCCGTGACCCGTGTCGGAGATCTTCACCACCACCCCGTCCCCCTCCTGGAAGGAGGAGACGCGAATCTCCCCTCGCGCCTCGATGGCCTGGGCGGCATTGCTCAGCAGGTTGGTGAAGACCTGGTTGAGCTGGGTGGAGTAGCCGAGGATGGGAGGCACCTGTCCGTAGTCGCAGTGGACCTCGCACCGGCCCTCGAACTCCTTCCTCATCATCTTCAGCGACGCCGCCAGCTCCTGGTTCACGTCCACCACCTCCGGCGCCTGTCCCGTCTCGTCGCGGATGAACATCCGCAGGCTCTGGACGATGTCCTTCACCCGCTGCGCCCCCTGGCGCGAGTCCTCGAGCAGCTCGTTCACGTCCTCGAGGATGAAGCCCAGGTCCTCCTGCTCGCGCAGCGCCTGGATGCGCGAGAGCAGCGCGGCCACCTGCCCCTCCGGCGCCACCCCCACGAGCTCCTCCAGCTCGTCGTAGCACCGCAGGAACGCCTTGAAGGCCGAGACGTACTGGGTGAGCGTGGACAGGTTGCTCATCACGAAGCTCATGGGGTTGTTGATTTCATGAGCGATGCCGGCGGCGATCTGCCCCAACGAGGCCAGCTTCTCGGCCTGGACGAGCTGGGCCTGCTGCTCCTCCAGCTCCCGGGTGGTCTTCAGCAGCTTCTCGGTGCGGACGTGGACCAGCTCCTCCAGGTGATCCCGATGACGCTGCAGCTCCTCCTCCCGGTGGCGCAGCATCTTCTCGACATGGCGTCGCTGCTGCTCGCTGCGCCACCCGAGGATGACGGTGCAGCAGGTGGCGAGCAGGGGTTCGAGGAACTCGATGACGTCGGACCCGTAACCGGCGGGGCGGTTGGCGATGCCCACCATGCCCACCAGCGTCCCTCCGGACTTGAAGGGCAGGCCGAGGAAGGCTCGCAGGGGCGGGTGGCCGTGGGGGACTCCCCCGCTGCGCGCATCCTTCGCCGGCTCGTTGGCGATCACCGCCTCCCCCGACGTGAGCACGGCGCCGAAGAGCGTGCGCAGGTTGGAGAACTCCATGCCCAGCGGCGCGTTCAGCGCGTAGTGCTCACGCAGCTCGTCCGTCCACGCGATGTTGGTGATGGCGTGGGTCCGCAGGTAGGGGACTCCCTCCGGAGAATGGAGCACCTCACCGATGAAGCCGTACTCGCTGCCGGTCAGCTCCAGCAGCACCTCCAGCAGCTTCGAGAAGAGCTGGTACGTATCGCAGCCCCGGATGAAATCCGTCTGGGCCTCGGTCAGGGCGTGGAGCAGACGGTTGCTGGCCTGGAGCTCCTGCTCCGTCCGGCTCCTGGAACCGGCCTCCTCCGGGTGCTCGCGCTGGGGCTGGGATTTCGACGGTGGATGCATGGCTCTTGGGGAGGGGATTATAAGCCGGATACGGGAAACCTATATTCCCCAGGGCAGCGCCTGCCCGCGCGGACCACCTTCGACCGGGCCTCCTGAGCGCGGCCAGCCACCCTCCGTGCAGAGCACCCCCACGCCATGTCCTGGCGGGACGTGCCCGCTCGAGCGGCCTCTTGACGCGACCCGCCAGGACCCTCACGGCCCTCCCGGACCCCGACATCGCGTCATCCGTTGAATTCAATACGAAACTCTTTGGAGAGGGATTGCTCCCCCCGACCCACCTTGCCTTACGAATGACGGGTGGTACCGTTCAAAGCCTACCAGGTCTCCACGGAGGCCTGGGCCACGCAGCCCCCAGGAAAAGGAGAAGCCCATGGCCGCCGATCTCGCGCAGTTGGTGAAGAACGCCCAGGCGATGCACGCCCGGAACCCCCAGAGCGCGAAGCTCACCTTCCAGTCACGGACTTCACTGGAGTCCAACCTGCGGAGCCAGGCCGTCATGCGTGACCATCACATGGTCATTGACGAGCCCCACGATCTGGGCGGCGATGACACGGCCCCCAATCCGGTGGAGCTGCTCCTGTCCGCGCTCGCCGCCTGCCGCATCGTCACCTATCGCTTCCATGCGGCCAGGCTCGGCATCCCACTCGACGGCGTGGAGGTGCTGCTGGAGGGGGACCTCGACCTCCGTGGCTTCCTGGCCGAGGAGGACGCCGTCCGGCCCGGCTTCGAGGAGATTCGCGGCCAGGTGAAGCTGACCACCTCGGCGAGTCCCGAGCAGGTGCAGGCGCTCGAGGAGGCGGTGAACAGGTATTGCCCGGTGCGCGACAACCTGGCGAGGCCCACCCCGATGAGTGTGACGCTCACCGTGTCCGGCCAGGAGGCGCCAGGGACCGGGACGCTCGCCGCCGGGACATAGGGGAGCTCACGAGGCGGCGGCCGATGGAACCCCTTCCCAGGCCGTGAGCTCGCCCATGCTCCGGGCCCCCCGATGAATACGCACGGCCTCCTCCACGCGCCCGCCCCTCGCCTCCCATCTCCTGGAGCTGGAGCTGCCCCATGGAGGCGAGCGCCAGGTGCGGGAGGAGAAGCTCGTCTGGCGCCGCTTCACGGAGGTGGCGTTGAAGGGGGGCTACGTGGCGCTGCGCAACTCCGCGCTGCTGGGGGGCCTGGCGAGGCTGGAGAGCGAGCCCGTGCGAGGCGCTGGCCTCCAGTTCGCGGGCGGGTTCGGCTACCGTCACACCTGGGGCTCGTGGTGGACCCTGGGGACGCTCACTTGAAGCTCGACACTCCCTTCGAGCTCCGCTGGACGCAACCCTCTGACGCGGCCGCCTACACCTTCTCGTTGACACTCTCGAACGGAAATCAACTCATGCTATGGACGGCACCCGCCGATCAGTTGACATACAATTTCACCCTGTATGAAAATTGGGTATCCACCGGCCCGGCGACCCTCGAGTTCTCGACCTCGGCCATTCCCCTCGACTACGCCCCGGACATGCGGATCCAGGTCGATGTCATGCTCGAGGTGCCCATCCACATCGACCCCTGACGGTCGAGGTGGACGAGCCCCTGCTCCAGACACGGGAAGGAGCTACTTCATACGTGAGTCCAAAGGCGAATGACTTCTCTCGTGGGACTTCGAGCCCATCCCACCGGGAAGAGCGCTGGATTCTCCTCTAGAAGTAGCTCTCCCACTCTCCGACGCAAGGCAGCAAACCGCACGTCGCTTCGATGATGCTTGACGTTTGAATTCGGATCCGCTCTCCTTTGTCTCGTTTTCATCACTCATGCTTGCGGCGTGTGGGTTGGGGTGGAGGGCGGTGCGGTCGGCGCATGTTCGCGGCGCGGAAGACGGCAACGGAATGTTCGCGGATCTGGACGCAACCCTGGCCACGCTGCTGAAGAGAGAGCTCCCTCGCCCCATCGTCGAGCAGGTCTCCATCAGCTTCGCGGCCCCCGGGGAGGATCTCTCCGCCAACGTCACGCTTCCAGCGATCGACCTCTTCCTTTATGAGATTCATGAGAACACCGACCTGCGAGACAGGAATCCGGTGTTCGATCGGCGGACCGACGGCACGGTCCACCGGACTCTCGCGCCTGTGCGAGTGGATTGCCATTACCTGGTCACCGCGTGGCCCAGGCCGGGAGGCACCCAGCCCGAGCTGGTCGAGCACGAGTTGCTCGGCTGCGCGCTGCGCGTCCTGCTCCGCCACCGGGAAATCCCCGAAGAGGTCCTGCAAGGCAGCATGAAACGCCAACCCATGCCCCTGCGCGCCGCGGCCATCCAGGCCCAGGCCCAGAAGCCACGCGGTGATTTCTGGCTGGCGCTCGGTGGCAAGCCGAAGGCGGCCTTCGACTACCGGGTGACGCTCTGCGTGGACGTGGAAGAGCCCGAGGAGGCCGGCACGGTGGTCCGGTCCTCGAGCCTCGGGACCTGAGGGAATGGGAAGAGCCTTGCGCACGAAGATAGGCCCGAGTGAGTGCCAGGTCGCCATCGCCGGCAAGGTCGTCGATGGCGAGAGCGGACGCCCCCAGGCCGGGGTCCGCGTCACGGTGGTCGAGATGCCGGCCGCCTTCCGAAGCCAACTCGAGGCTTGGGCGCTGCGACAGGGAAGGCGCCCGTCATCGGCCTCCGGGCGCCCGGATGTGGCGCTCACCGCGGCGGACGGATGCTTCCGCTTCGTGAACCTGCCCGATGGCGGGTACACGCTCTCGTTCTCGGCTCCCGGAGGAGCAAAGTGTTACGGCCCGCTCCGCCAGGAATTCGAAATCACACGCGACGCGTCAGGGCAGATTCCGCTGTCCATCGCCACCATCGCGCTCCCGCCCACCGCCATCCGCGGCTCGGTCCTGTTCCAGGACGTGAGCGACTCGCCATTTCCGCTCGCGCGGGTGTCCGTCTCGGATGGCGATGCCCGGACGTACGTCGATGACAAGGCCTGCTTCTACCTGACCGGGGTGGAGCCCGGGGCACGTCTGCTCCGGATCTCCGCGCCGGGGTACCAGCCCACCACCCTCACCGCCAACGTCGAGGCGGGCCAGCTCACCGAGCTCTCCCCCGCCTTGCTCGAACCCCTCACCGAAAGCCGGGAGTAGACATGACGACATACCAGGCGCCTGGCGTCTATGTGAATGAAAGAACACCTGCCCCCGGCCCCATCCAGGGAGTCGGCACCAGCGTCGCCGCGTTCGTGGGCGCCACGACGAGCGGCCCCGACGTGGGCAGGGTGGAGGCCGTCACCAACTTCACCCAGTTCAAGCAGCTCTTCAAGGACGCGCCGGAGTCGGACGTCGGGTTCCTCTGGCTCGCCAACGCCGTGTACGGCTTCTTCAACAATGGCGGCACCCGCTGCTACGTGACCCGGGTGGCCTCCACCGCGCCGCTGCCCAAGCCCAACCTCGTGCAGAGCATGGGCGAGGCGATGAGCAGCGCGATCGAGGACAGCGACCTCCTGTCCTCCGAGGATGCGGCGACGCTGATCACCGCGATCCAGGCGCAGGCCCAGCAGGCGTTCAACGCCTTCCCGCTCTGGGATGCGGTGAGCACGGGCCAGATGCAGGGGACGGTCCAGGAAACCCTGAGCACGTCCATCACCACCGTGGTGAACGCCGAGTCGCCGACCCCCGAGAGCCTTTCCAACCTGACGGATGATCAGAAGAGCACGTTGATCGACACGTTGACCGCCGCGGCCCGGAGCGCCTTCGACGACTGGAAGGAATTCGACGAGGAGCGCCCCCTCAACCTCTCGGAAATCTCCATCGACGACGCCCTGACGCTGCTCGAGCCCTTCGACGACATCTCCATCGTCGCGGCGCCCGGGCTGACGGACTCGAGCCAGTGGGATTCCCTCCTCTCGCACTGCGAGCCCTCGGGGAGCTATATCCCGAACCGCTTCGCCATCCTCGACTCGCCGCAGGGAGCCGACTGGGCGACGAATCCTCCTCCCGCGAGCGGGCTGCCCCAGAAGTCGGACTACACGTCACTCTACTTCCCGTGGATCCAGGTCTCGGATGCCATCACGAAGCAGAAGAGCTTCGTCCCCCCGAGCGGGCACATCGCCGGCATCTACGCCCGCGTGGACACCCAGCGCGGCGTCTTCAAGGCACCGGCGAACGAGTCCGTCTTCGGCGCGCTCTCCCTCGCGGCCCACGTCAGCTCCCGGCAGCAGGAAGTGCTCAACGCCAATGACAGCGTGGACAACCCCAGGGCCATCAACTGCATCCGCCGCCTCAACGGCGGCATCCTCGTCTGGGGCGCCCGCACCGTGCAGGCCACGGACTCCGATGCCTTCAAGTACATCAGCACCCGGCGCACCTTCAATTACATCCGCGCCTCGCTGGTGCAGGGCACCCAGTGGGCCGTCTTCGAGCCCAACAACCCCGCGCTCTGGGGAAAGATCATCCGCAACGTGAACTCCTTCCTCACGAAGCTGTGGCAGTCGGGCGGGCTCTTCGGGAGCACTCCGGAGGAGGCCTTCTACGTCAAGTGCGACGAGGAGACGAACCCCCCGGACGTCCGCGCCGCCGGGCAGGTCGTCACCGAGGTCGGCGTGGCCATCACCCAGCCCGCGGAGTTCGTCGTCTTCAATCTCGGGCTGATGTCGCAGGCCCCGGGCGAGGGGAGCTGAGAAGGTGCCCTCGGGCCTCGCACCAGGCATCTACCTCGAGGAGAGGCCGCACGTCCCGCTGCCTCCCTTCACCACGGGTGTGCCCGCCTTCCTCGGAGCCACGGGCCTGTCCGAGGTGCTGCGCCTGACGCAGTGGGGCGCCCCCGGGTGCGAGGCGCTCCAGG
>QKJM01000642.1 GCA_003249315.1 Archangium sp. | reverse complement strand
GGGTCGACCCCGGCCTCGCGTCCCTTCTCCACCGACAAGGGCAGCTTCGAGCCGGCGCGGCGTCCGCTGGTGGAGTTGAACCCCGCCAGCCGGGCCAACCCCGCGGTGGAGACCCACCCGCTGGCGGATGTGGCGGGCGGGGGCGGGGGCCCCCAGAGCGAGTACGTGCAGACCACGGACGCGCGGAACCTGCGGAACGTGCCGTCCACGCAGAACAACGACCCGGTGGCGGTCATCCCGTCCGGGGCGCGCCTCGAGGTGACGCCGGACGCCGCGGGCGAGACGCGCAAGGACGGCTTCGTCCACGTGAGCTGGAACGACAATGGCACCACGCGCTCGGGCTGGGTCTCCGAGACCTTCACCCAGCCCTCCGCGCCCCCCAACCCGGCGGATGAGGCGGCGTTGGAGCAGGCCAGCGGGCTCTACATCAACCAGTTCGCCGCCGAGCAGCAGGTGTCGTACACGGATGCGGCCACGGGGCAGACGGTGGCGGGGGACGGCGCCAACGCCAACTGCGGGCCCACCTCGGTGGCCATGGCGCTCGAGGCGCAGGGGCTCAGCCTGCCAGCCATCCCCGGCGTGGAGAGCAGCGGTACCGCCGGGGACAAGGTCCAGGCGGCGCGCTTCCATATGTACAACGGCGTGGACGACGCGCGCGACGGCGTGGTGCTCCAGGACGCGAACGACGCCTCGCAGGGCTACGAGTACGCGCCGATGAAGGGCTCGGGCAACGAGAACAGCACCTACACCGGCTTCTCGGGCGTCCAGCGCGCGGTGGAGGCGGCGGGCGGCGAGGCCGCGTACATCACCGCCAGCTCCGCCGGTGTCGCGCAGGCCCTCTCCGAGGGCAAGTCCGTCGTCATCTCGGGCGACTTCACCGAGCAGGTGCCGGTGATGGCGGAGCCGGGGCAGCCGGCGAACGAGCAGGGCCAACTCCTGGACGAGGCCGGCAACGTCGTCACCCAGCAGGCGAACAAGTCGGACACCTGGACGCGCGGCGGCGGCGCCACCCAGCACCTCGTGGCGGTGACGGGGATGACCTCGGAGGGCAACTTCATCGTGTGCGACCCCGCCCACCCGAGCAGCCGCCCCATCGTCGTCACGCCGGCCGAGCTCGACGCCTTCATGCGCGGCAACGCGGGCGCCATGTCCGTTGACGGCACTCCCTGAGTGAGCCTCGGGAGCCTGGGAAGATAGGAGGCCGGGCAGGCCAGCGCCCGGGCTCGGCCCCGGCGGAGGGAGGAAGGTGTGGTATCCATTCCTCCCCGTCGCCCGGCCGCACGTCCATGCGCATCGCCATCGTCTTCCCCCTGCCGTTGATGGAGTTCCACCTGACCAAGGATCCGGGCCTGCTGGCGCTGGGGGTGGAGCAGGCGGGGCACGAGCCGTTGCTGCTGTGTCCCGAGGCGGGGGCCTTCCCTCCTCCGGAGTACCTGCGCGTCGCGCCTCGGGAGCGGCTGGGGCACGCGGACTTCTGGTCCGAGCAGCGGGTGGACCTGGCGCTGGTGTACACGTGGCTGGACAACTCCACGGACATCCTCCGGGCCCTGCGCGCCGCGGGGGTGCCCGCCGTCTCCAAGGGAGACTCGGACGGGCAGCTCGGGTTGCGCGTACACCCGCTGGCCACGCTGCGGCGGACGGTGCTGCCCCACGCCTCCTGGGGGCTGCGCGCGCGGGCCGGGCTCTTCTGGTTGCGGCGCTATGCGCGGGCGCACCGGCCCGAGGAGCAGGCCGTCCTCGACAACCTGGAGCTGGCTCGCCTCACCCTGCTGGAGACGGAGGCGGCGCGGGGCCACCTGCAGCGCTTCCTGGAGCACGCCGGCCGCCCCGAGCTGGGGGCCCGGGTGCGCGTGCTGCCCAACCCGGTGGCGCCTCGCGTCCTGGAGACTCCCGTGCCCGAGAGGAAGGTGCCGCGGGTGCTCGCGGTGGGACGCTGGGATGACGTGCAGAAGGACGCGCCCCTGCTCGCTCGTGCCCTGGAGCGCTTCGCGGCCTCGCACCCGGAGGTGGAGGTGGAGCTGATCGGCCCCGGTGGGGCGGACTGCTTCGGCCCCCTGACGCGGCGGCACCGGCGGGTGCGCTACCTCGGGCCGCTGCCGCACGCTCAGGTCCTCACCCACCTGGCTCCCGCGCGCACCCTCGTCTTCTCCTCGCGCTGGGAGGGGGCCCCCATCGCCGCCAACGAGGCGCTGGCCCTGGGCTGCACCGTGGTGGGTCCTCCGCTGCCGGCCTTCCGGGGCCTCGCCGCCCAGGGGGACTTCGGGGTGCTCGCGCGGGAGCGTTCGCCCCGGGCGCTGGCCGAGGCCCTCGGTCGGGAGATGGAGGCCTGGGAGGCGGGCCGGCGCGAGCCTTCCCAGGTGGCGGGCTTCTGGCGTGAGCGCGTGGCTCCCCTCCGGGTGGTGGAGTCGCTGCTGTCGCTGCATCGGGCGGCGGAGCCGTGATGGGGCAGGAGAGCGACACGGAGCACCTGGACCGACGGGCCGGCCGGGGCATGCGCCTGCTCCTGTCGCGGCAGGTGCTCACCCAGCTCCTGGGACTGGTGGGCGGCGTCGTGATGGCGCGGCTGCTCAGCCCGGCGGAGTTCGGCCTCTACGCCATCATCACCGTGGTGGTGAGTGTCTTCAGCGTCTTCGGGGACCTGGGGCTCACCGCGCTCTTCATCCAGCGCAAGGAGACCTTCACGGAGGAGGACCTGCAGCGCTCCTTCACCGCGCAGGTGGGCTTCGCCACGCTGGTGGTGGCGGTGGTGTGGGTTGCCGCGCCGTGGGTGCTGGCCTTCTACGCCGAGGTGCCCGCCCAGGCCGTCTGGTGGGTGCGCGTCTTCGCGCTGTCGCTCTACCTCAATGCCTTTCGCGCGGTGACGAGCGTGCAGCTCGAGCGGCGGCTGGAGTACGGCCCCGTGGTGCGCACCGAGGTGGCGGAGAACGGGGTGTACCACCTCACCACGGTGCTGTTGGCGTGGAGCGGGGCGGGGGTGTGGAGCTTCGTGCTCGGGTCGCTCGCGCGCGCGGTGGTGGGGGCCATCGGCATGTACCGCGCGGCACCCTGGCCGGTGCGTCTGCGTGGCCGGGTGGCCGAGCTGAAGGCCTTGCTGCGCAGCAGCTTCCGCTTCCAGGTGTATGGCCCGCTCAACGCCATCGCCAACTGGGTCATCCCCACCGCGGTGGGCGTGCTGGTGGGCCCCGCGGGCGTGGGCTACCTGGGACTCGCCACCGCCAACGCGAAGCGCCCGCTGCTGGTGGTGGAGGCGGTGATGCGGGTGACGCTGCCCCACTTCGCGCGCCTGCAGGCCAGCCCGGAGGCGCTGCGCGAGCGCATCCTCGCCTACCTGTGCGGGCTCGGCTGGTTGTGCGCGCTGTGGACGGTGATGATGGGGGCGGTGGGGCCCGACTTCATCGAGCTCCTGTACTCGGCCCGGTGGCTGCCGGCGGTGCCGGTGCTGCTGCTGGTCGCGGCGGCGCTGCCACTGGACGTGGTGAGCTGGACCATGGGCCAGGCCTTCACCGCGGCGGGTCGCCCCTGGGTGCCGGTGCGGGTGGTGACCGTGCGCTCGCTGCTCACCGTGGGCCTGGCCGTGGCGCTGGTGCCGTGGCTGGGGCTCCTCGGGGCGCCGCTCGCCTATGTGCTGGCGGACCTCGTCGCCGCCCTGCAGCAGCTCACCTCCTTCCAGCGCGGCTTCTTCCGGGCCTCGCTCCGGGCCACCCTCTGGATGGTGCCCTGCGCGGTGCTCGCCGCCGCCGCGGGGCGGGGCATGGTGGTGCTGGTGCAGTCGGTGGGCCCCCTGCCGGCCGTGGTGCGCCTGGTCGCCGGGGGCCTGGTGGCCGGAGTGCTGTACCTGGCCACCTCCGCGCTCCTCGCCCCCTCGGGCTACCGGGCCTGGGCCCTGGCCCGCCTCCGCCCCTTCCTCCACGCGACCCTGCGTCGCACACCGGCCGCCTCCCCTCCGCCATGAGCCGAGAACTCGTCAGCGTCATCCTCCCCACCTACAACCGCTCCTGGGGCCTGCGCCTCGCGATGCGGAGCGTGCTCGCCCAGGAGCACGAGGACTTCGAGCTGCTCGTGGTGGACGACGCCAGCCCGGACGACACGCCGCGGGTGGTGGCCGAGGTGACGGACTCCCGGCTGCGCTACGTGCGCCAGCCGACCAACGTGGGGATGACGCGCAACTGGGGCCACGGGGTGTCGCTCGCCCGGGGGGAGTACCTCGTCTTCCTCGCCGATGACGACCAGCTCGGCCCGGGCTTCCTCTCCCGGCGGGTGGCGGCGCTGCGGGGACATCCCTCGCGGGTGGTGGCCTTCTCCGACTACGAGGTGCGAGACCGGGAGGGCGCCCTCCTGCGCGTCCACCACACGGGGCTGCCGGAGGGGGTGCTGGACTCGCCGGGGTTGCTGCGCGCGGCTCTCTCGAATGCCTGGTTCGTGGGCGCCGCGCTCTACCGCCGCGCGCCGGTCGCGGCCTGCTGGCCTCGCATCCAGGGGGATGACCTGGTGTTGGACCTCGGGCTGCACCTGCGGCTGGCGCTGGAGAAATGGGGCGAGGGAGTGAACCTGGCGGCGCGGGACTTCATCATGACCGAGCACCCCGGGCAGAACAGCCAGGCCCGGCTGCAGACGGTCTACGCCCAGGCGAGCGCGCTGCTGGAGCGGACGCTCGGGGCGAACCTGCCGCGCGAGAGTGCCGGGCTGCTGCGCCAGAAGCTGGCCTCCTGGGAGCTGAGCTGGGGACGCGAGCTGGCTCGAGAAGGAAGGGTTTCGGAGGCCCGCCCGCACTTCCTCAAGGCGGTGCGGACCTGGCCCCGGATGCGCTCGGCGTGGAACCACGCCCTGGCTTCCTGGCTGCTGCCCCGTCTGGTGGTGGCGTCCGCCCGGCGCTGAGCCGGAGCCCTTCGCCCCTCAACCCCGGCGGGCCAGCCCGGTGCCCGACCAGTGGCCGAAGGAGGTCATGTCCAGCTTGGGCAGCGGGAAGTCGCGCCAGAACTGGAGCATGACGGGCAGTCGGATGTCATCGAAGACGACGGTGGCCCCGGTGCGCTCCAGCAGGGGCACCAGCAGCCGAGCGAAGGCGGGCTCGAAGACGCCATCCTTGGGTCCGTCCACGAAGAGGAGCTCGGCGGAGGCGAGCGTCTCCTCCTGGGAGGCGAAGTACGCCGGGTCCGCGAGGTTGCCCATCCGCTGCTCCAGGGAGGGGCCGAAGTCCTCGGCGCGCAGCAGCGTGCCAGGAATCCGCTCCCAGGGGATGATGTCGTACGTCACCACCCGGCCGCCCGCGGGCAGGCGCTCCCGGAGCGAGAGCGAGCCCATCCCCGTGAAGGTGCCCACCTCGACGACGTTCCTGGGCTGGAGCGTATCCACCAGGGCCGCCAGCAGGCGGTAGTGCTCGCCGGGCCACTGCTGCACCCAGGCGCGCTCGGCCGGTACGGCGCGCTCGGCCACCGCGTCCAGGCGGACCTCTCGCGCGCGCCGGGCTGCCTCCAGGGCCAGGTCGAGCAGCTCCGGCGTGGGTCCGGGAACGAGGTCATCCGCGGAGGAGATGGCGCTCCAGACGACATGACGCGCGCGGACCGGAGGCGGGTAGTCGGGCACCCCCGAGGCCGGACGGGGCGCGAGGCGTTCTCGGAGCAGGGAGAGGAGGCGTCGAGCGGGCATGGTGGGCCTGGAGAGAGGGGAACGCGGCAGCTTCGCAGACTACCGGCCGGGAGGGGAGGGCCAGAAGGAGACGGACTGTCCCGGACGCGCGAGCCACACCTTCTGGAGGAAGCGCACCGCGCCCTCGTCCGCGGCGTGGTGCTTCACCGTGGCTCGTTGCGCGCCCAGCAGCACCACGAGCACCGCGAGGCCCCCGAGCAGAGAGGCCCTACCCGGCCACCGCCCCTCCACCGCGCCCAGTCGCGTGAAGACCCACCCCGCCAGCCCGAGCAGCAGAAGGAGCAGCAGCACGCCACCCGCCGGATTCTCCAGCACGGTGAAGTGCAGGAGGCTCGGCGGCAGGTAGCCCGCCCTCAGCAACGGCATGGCGAGGCCCAGCACGGCGTTGGAGACGTCGTCGGGGATGTAGTTGACGAAGGTGGCCGCCCCGGTGAACAGGATGGCGGCGGTGCACAGCGCCGCGCTCGCGCCCAGCAGCTCCGTGCGGCGCAGGGTGCGCAGCCGCTCCAGCAGCAGGCCCGCGGGCAGCAGCAGGAAGGGCACCAGCCCCGTCAGGTGGCGCGGCCCCGTCGTCCACCCCCACGAGTCATACGAGAAGGCCGAGGTGAAGTACGTGTACCCGGCCAGCAGCGCCACCACCATCCACAGGTGCGCGCGCGACTCCACGCTGGCGCGCGCCTCGCGCCGCAGCACCGCCACGCCCGGCAGCGCCAGCAGCAGGAAGGGCGAGAGGGTGAAGAGCCCTCGCAGCGGCGAGAAGAAGGACAGGAAGAAGGCCCGCGGGTCCGGCGTGCGGATGCCCAGGAAGCCCCCCAGGTGCCACGGCTGGTAGGCCGCGTCGTTGAGGTGCTTGTAGCCGCTCTCCAGCGGGTGCCCGAAGGCCGCCTGGTGGTACAGCATCAGCCCCACCACGAAGGGCAGCGCCCCCAGCGTGGCCAGCGCGGCGCCTCGCCCCAGGCGCTTCCATCGCTCCCCCGCGGGCTCCTCGCGCCACCACGCCGTCAGCACCGCGTACAGCACCAGCCCCAGCACCCCCAGCGCTCCGGTGTACTCCGCCGCCACCGTCGCCCCCGCGCACGCCCCCGCCACCAGGTAGCCTCGCTCCCGCCACTCGCCACGCCCCACCCGCCACAGCGCGTAGAAACCACCGAACAGCAGCACCGCCGTCGTCTGGTGGCTCATGAACAGCAGCGAGTAGCTGAAGGCCAGCGAGCCCAGCGCGTACGTCACCGTCATCCCGTCCGCCACTTCGGGCGACAGGTACGCACCCAGGAAGCGGCGCACCCACACCAGCAGCAGCAGCGTGGGCAGCACGGTGAGCAGCAGCCGGCTGAAGAAGACGAGCGGCACCTCGGGCACCGCGTAGAGGAAGCCCCCGCCCCACCACCGCAGCGCCGCGTACACCGGCACCGCCGCGAAGGACAGCATCGGCGCCTTGGACGGGTAGTACCTCCCGTCCTTCACCGACAGGTCCCCCACGTAGCCGAAGTCCCGCAGCGCCTGATTGATGTCCAGCGTTCCGTACTCCACCAGCGCGCGCGTCTGCCACAGCCGACACAGCTCGTTGGGCGAGCGCAGCCCCGGGTGGTACGGGAAGAGCAGCACGTACAGCGCCACCAGTGCCGCGTACACCGCCCGAGGCGCGCGCGTCCGGGGGAGTTCGCTCACAGCGCGTCGCTGCCGCGCTCTCCCGTGCGGATTCGCACGGCCTCGTCCACGGGGAGGACGAATATCTTTCCGTCGCCGATCTTCCCCTCGGACCCCGAGCGCGCCGCTCGCACGATGGCGTCCACCACCCGCGCCACCATGTCGTCATCCACCACCACCTCCACCTTCACCTTGGGCAGGAAGTCCACCACGTACTCGGCGCCCCTGTAGAGCTCCGTGTGGCCCTTCTGCCGGCCGAATCCCTTCACCTCCACGACCGTGAGTCCATGCACCCCCAGCTCGTGGAGGGCGTCCTTCACGTCATCCAGCTTGAACGGCTTGATGATGGCTTCAACCTTCTTCATGTGGCACCTCCAGTGGCTCGCGCGACCGCGAAGAGGCTCATCCCCACCGGCAGGCTGACGTGGCTCTCTGCCTTGGCCAGCAGGGGGGCGAGTCGGTCATACACCTTGAGTTGCAGCTTCGGCACCGCCCGGCGGCGCATCACCCGGCTGTTCATGAACCAGCCCGGGATGCCCACCAGGTTCATCCACTCCAGCCGCTCCACCTCGAAGCCGTTCCGCTCCAGGAGCTCGCGCAGGCCCGGCTGGGTGTAGCGCCGGTAGTGTCCCACCGCCTCGTCGATGCTCCCGAAGAGCTGGGGCAGGGCCGGGACGAGGATGAGCAGGCGGCCCCCTGGCTGCAATATCTGCCGGAAGCGGCGCACCGCCGAGGCGTCGTCCGGGATGTGCTCCAGGACGTTGGACAGCACGATGGTGTCCAGCCGCTCGGCCTTCAGTGACTCCCAGTCTGCCAGCGCCACGTCCGAGAGGTAGGGCCGCACGTGCGGCCTGCCCCGGAACTTGTTGCGCAGCCGCTCTACGTAGAAGGACTCCACCTCCAACGCGATGAGCAGCTCGCACCCGGCGGACTCCAGCACCTGGGTGATGGTGCCGATGCCCGCGCCAATCTCCAGCACCCGCCGGCCCAGGTGCTCGCGGAAGCGGCGGCCCAGCCACGCGTTGTAGTTGGTGGCCCCGTCCATCCGCTCCAGGGTGGTGTAGCCCTCGTGCTGGTTGTCGGCGTCGTCATGCACCGTGGCGTAGCGCAGCAGCGTGCGCAGCCGCGTCAGGTGCGTGCCCAGGGGCTGGTGGGGCGTCGCGTCCAGTTCCAGCGGCACCTCCGCCAGCCGGTAGAGCCGCGCCGCCAGCTTCACCACCAGCTCCGCGTCCACCGCGTCGTCGTCGCTGGAGAGCGCCACCGCGCGCAGTGCCTCGGTGCGGAAGGCCCGCTGGCCGGAGAGCGGATCCTCCAGCGGGACGTCCGTGACGAAGCGGGTGAGGTGGCCCAGCGCCCGGTCCGCCAGCAGCTCCGGCTCCAGCCCCGCCTTCCGTCGGCGGGCGAACACCGCGTCCGCGGCGTCCTCTCGGATGGGCCGGCAGAGCGGCTCGTAGTCGTCCAGGGGGTAGGCGGTGTCCGCGTCCTGGAGGACGGTGACGTCGCCCCGCACCCGCTCGAGCGCCGCCCGGATGGCCGCTCCCTTGCCTGCCAGTCCCGTCAGCACGTGGACGTTGGGGACGGCGGGGGTGTCCACTGCACCGTCACCCGCGAGGACGACCTCGGTGCCCCGGGCGGCGAGCGCGCGGCAGATGTACGAGGCGGCTCCGGCGGAGGCGGGAGAGTAGGGGATGATGACGGAGGGTGAGGGACTCACGGTG
>QKJM01000998.1 GCA_003249315.1 Archangium sp. | reverse complement strand
GAACCAGCTCGCGATTCCCGAGGCGAGCACGTCACCCACCGTGCTCATCTGGGTATCCAGCACGCCCCGGAAACGTGCGCTCTCCAGGTAGGTCTTCGCGTCCTCCTGCGTGAGTGGCCCGCCTTCGCGCAGCCGGTGCTCGCGCACCATCTCCATCAGCAGCAGCGCGGTGATGCCACCGCCCGACGCGCTCACCAGGTAGTCGAGCTCCTCGAGCACCGAGCGGCCACCGGGTCCCACATGCCGCTCGTTCAGCTCCGCGAGCGCGCCCCAGGCGAACGCCGCGGAGTTCGAGCCCCCTCCGGAGATGGACAGGCTCACCACGCAGTCGGCCTGCTGATCCGGCCGGGAGGACGGCAGGGCCACCTTCCCCGCGCCTCCAGGGTGCAGCGGCTCCCTCGGGCTGCCGTACTCGTGCGTCTCACGCGTCGGAGAGGGGGTGGCGTAGGGGGTGAACGCATCGTAGGCGTTGCTGAACCTGCCCCCACACGAGATGACGGAGAGTGCGAGGGGCAGAGACAGCCACCGGAGAGGTGTCAGAGGATTCGTTCGGCGGCGCGCTGACATCAGGTCGGAGACTGTAGCAGACGCGGTGGTGTTTCCCCCCGCCCCGGTGCGCTGTCCTCCCACCCCCCCATTTCATTTCTGCATTTCAATTTCGCATTTGAAATGGCGCCCCGCTGGGGACGCAAATCCCCTCGCCACGCAACCCATTGGAATCGTTGAGAAGTGGTCGTTCGGGGAGGTTGGCACGGCAGGTGCAATCTCTACCCGTGGATGCCGGCAGGCCGGCTACTGAGGCGGTTCCCCCCCACCACTCAGGAGCGCCGCTGGTACTCTAGAGAAGACCTGCGGCCCGTCACGTCTCCTGGATGTGACGGGCCGCCTTCTTTTGGGGCTCCCCTACTTCTTCTGCCCGATGGGCTCACCGACATCGTCGGCGGACCGGAAGAGGTTGAGGGGCACGTGGATGTAGCGCTTGCCGTTGCCGTGAGCCTTGGGCATGCGGCCCGCGTCCACGTTCACCTGCACGCTGGGGAAGAGGAGCTTGGGCTGCGCGAGGCTGCTGTCGCGCTCGCTGCGGAAGCGGATGAACTCCTCCCGGGGCGTCTCGGCGCGGAGCTGGACGTTCTTGCGCTTCTCTTCGCCGAGGGTGGTCTCGAAGCGGACCTCGCGGCCATCGGGCTGGTAGTCGTGGCCCACGAAGACGCGCGTCTCGTCCGGGAGCTTGTAGAGGCGCTCGTGGATGGAGTCGTACAGCGCCTCGGCGCTGCCGCGCGGGAAGTCGCAGCGGCCGGTGCCCTGGTCCTCGATGAAGAGGGCATCCCCGGTGAAGATCGCATCGCCAATCTTGTAGGTGACGCAGGCGGGGGTGTGGCCCGGGGTGTTGATGACCTCGATGCGCAGCGAGCCGGCGTCGAACACCTCGCCGTCCTTGAGCAGGCGGTCGAACTGGCTGCCATCCGTCTTGAAGTCCGCGCCGAGGTCGAAGATGTCCTTGAAGGTCTCCTGCACCTCGGTGATGCGCTCGCCGATGGCCACCCGGGAGTCGAAGCGACGCTTGAGCCACTGCGAGGACGAGAGGTGGTCGGCGTGGGCGTGCGTCTCGAGCACGTAGTGGATCCGGAGCTTGTGCTCCTCCACGAAGGCCGCGACCTGCTCCACCGAATCCGTGGAGGTCAACGAGGGGAGGGGATCATAGTCGAGGACGGGATCGATGATGACCGCGTCCCGGGTGGCCTCGTCGAAGACCACGTAGGTGAGGGTGAAGGTCTTCGGCTCGTAGAAGGACTGGATCTTCATGGGTGGGGCTCCTCTGAGGAGGCAAAATCGTTGAATTGCCTCGTAGGAGCCGGGCAACCCGAAAAGGGTTCGCCGTGGAGCTCAGTGCACCACGGTGACGGGGCGGCCCGCGTGCTGGACGACCCGGTCGCTGACCGAGCCCATGAGCCACTTGCCGCCGGGGTTGAGGCCGCGGGCGCCCACGACGATGTGGTCGGCCCCCAGTTTGTCGGCGATGGCGACGATGGTGTCGGCCGGTCGGCCGATCTCCACCACCTTGTCCACCTGGGCCTTGGGCAGGTCGGCGGCCACCTCGTCGAGCAGGCGGCGGACGGCCTCCAACTCCTCGGGGGAGCGCTGGGGGCTGGAGATGAGCTCCGAGTCCAGGAACCCGATGGGCAACATGCGCGGCGACTCGAGGACGAAGAGGAGGCTGATGCGCGCTCCCGTCTGCTGAGCCAGGTCATGCGCGAAGCGCGCCGCCTTGCGCGAGCTGTCCGAGCCATCGATGGCGACGAGGATGTGGTGGATCAAGTCGGTTTCTCCCAGGAGAGCGGGACGGGGCCCGGATCTACGACAGGGTGGAGCAGGGCGCCTCGGAGGCAAGTCCGAGGCCCGCTCCCTCTGTCGGAGACCGTGCGGATGGTCAAGGCTGTACGGTGGTGACGAACTTCGTCGTACCGTTTTCCACCTTGAGTACCACGGCCTCCTTCACCGCATCGCGGTTCTTGTCCAGATTGATGACGCCGGCCACGCCGGGGAAGTCCTTCGTGGCGGCGATGGCGTCGCGGATGGAGGCGCGGGAGAGGTCCGGTGCCCGCTTCATCGCATCGATGGCCAGCCAGGCCGCGTCATAGGCCAGGGCGGCCACGCTGTCCGGGACGCCGCCGTAGACCTTCTGGTACTTCGCGATGAACTTCTTGAGGATGGGGTCCGGGTTGTCCACCGCGTAGAGGTTGGAGAAGTAGCTGCCCTCGAGCGCGTCGCCGCCCAGCTCGAAGAGCTTGTCGGACTCCCAGCCATCCCCGCCGAGCAGCGGCATCGTCATCCCCAGCTCGCGCGACTGGCGCGCGATGATGCCCACGTCCGTGTAGTAGCCGGGCACGAAGAGGGCCTCCGGCTTCGTCTTCTTGATGGCGGTGAGCTGGGCGCGGAAGTCCGTGTCCCCCTTGGAATAGCTCTCGGTGGCCACGATGGTGCCCCCCATCTCGGAGAACTTCCGGGCGAACACGTCCTTCAGCCCCACCGAGTAGTCGCTCTTGTTGTCCTCCAGCACCGCCACCCGGCTCAGCTTCAGGTTCTCCCGGGCGAACTTCGCCATCACGTAGCCCTGGAAGGAGTCGATGAAGCAGACGCGGAAGATGTAGTCCCCCTTCTGGGTGACGGCGGGGTTGGTGGAGGTGGGCGTAATCATCGGCACCCCGGCCGCCTGCGCCTTCTCCGCCATGGCCATCGAGTTGGAGGACGCGGCCTCTCCGAGGATGACCAGCACCTTGTCGTGGGTGATGAGGCGGGTGGCCGCCTGGGCCGCCTCCTCGACCCGGCCCTGGCTGTCATAGACGCGCACCGCCAGCTTCTTCCCCTTCACTCCGCCCGCCTTGTTGGCCTCCTCGAGCGCCAGCTCGATTCCGTTGCGCGCGGAGATGCCGAAGGTGGCCTCGCTGCCGGTGAGGCTGCCGATCTCCCCCAGCAGCAGGGTGTCCGCGTCCGTTGGAGGACCCTCGGTCCCCTGGGCCGCCGGACCCGCGGGGGCCTCGGGGGCCGGCGCGGTCCGCGCCTTCTTTTCACAGGCGGCCGCCAGCACGGTGAGCGCGACGAGGAGCAATGGGATGGGTCGGCGCATGTTTCCTCCAGGATGTTCGGCGTCCCGCTTTGTACCGCACTCGACGGCCCCGGGGGCGCTTGATGCGGCGTGAGGTGCCCGGCGCGAAATCCCTCACCCCAGCCCTCTCCCAGGGGGAGAGGGGGCATGCACGGGCTCGTGTCCTTGTCCGCTCTGGCCCGATTTTCAATGCGGACCAGGTTGGTCCTGTTTAAGATGGGGAGGTTCAAGGCCCACCCGGACTGTCGGGGGGCGGAGGTGGGAGAAGCTTCGATGCTCCGGATGAGCAAGATGACGGACTACGGCATCGTGCTGCTGACCGAGCTGGCGCGCGGGGAGGGAGTGACGCGCACGGCGAGGGAGCTGGCGGGATGCACCGGGGTGCCGCTGCCCTCGGTGAGCAAGGTGCTCAAGGGGCTGCAGAGCGCGGGCCTGCTCGTCTCCCACCGGGGCGCGAGCGGGGGCTATGGGCTGTCCAGGCCGTCCCAGCAGATTCCCCTCACGGAGATCATCGCCGCGCTCGAGGGCCCGGTGTCCCTCACCGAGTGTGGCACGCACGGCGCGCACACCGCGGGCGGCACCTGTGAGTTGGAGACGGTGTGCCGGGTGCGGGTGCATTGGCGCGTCATCAACCAGACCATCCAGGACGCGCTCGGCAAGT
The DNA here is from genome assembly GCA_003249315.1 of Archangium sp. GTDB lineage: Bacteria > Myxococcota > Myxococcia > Myxococcales > Myxococcaceae > QKJM01. The sequence goes on along the minus strand of QKJM01000998.1, from coordinate 4,773 downwards.
TGACACTGGCGGATCTGCTCTCTCCGGTGCCACGCATGCCCGAGCGGCTCGTTGGATTGGGGCTGCCCTCGAATCAGGAGGCCACCCCCCACCAGAAGCCGGCCTCGGGAGGAGTTCACTCATGAGCACGGAGACCCTCCAGGAACTGACCCGGCGGCAGTACTCGGCCGGCTTCGTCACCCAGGTGGAGTCGGACACGCTCCCTCCCGGGTTGAACGAGGACGTCATCCGCATCATCTCGGCGAAGAAGAACGAGCCCGAGTTCATGCTCGAGTGGCGCCTTCGCGCCTATCGCCACTGGCTCACCCTGCGGGAGCCTCGCTGGCAGGCGGTGCGCTACGAGCCCATCAACTACCAGGACATCATCTACTACGCGGCCCCGAGGCAGAAGCCGAAGCTGGAGAGCCTCGACCAGGTGGATCCGGAGATTCTGCGCACCTACGAGAAGCTCGGCATCCCGCTGGAGGAGCAGAAGCTGCTGCAGAACGTGGCGGTGGACGCCGTGTTCGACTCGGTGTCCGTGGCCACCACCTTCAAGGAGAAGCTGGCCGCCGCGGGCGTCATCTTCTGCTCCTTCTCCGAGGCGGTGCGGGAGTACCCCGAGCTGATTCAGAAGTACCTGGGCACGGTGGTGCCGCACTCGGACAACTTCTTCGCGGCGCTCAACTCGGCTGTCTTCAGCGATGGCTCGTTCGTCTACGTGCCGAAGGGCGTGCGCTGCCCCATGGAGCTGTCCACCTACTTCCGCATCAACGCGGAGAACACCGGCCAGTTCGAGCGCACCCTCATCGTCGCGGACGAGGGGAGCCACGTGAGCTACCTGGAGGGCTGCACCGCGCCCATGCGCGACACCAACCAGCTCCACGCGGCGGTGGTGGAGCTGGTGGCGCTGGACGGGGCCAACATCAAGTACTCCACGGTGCAGAACTGGTACCCCGGTGACGAGGAGGGCCGTGGCGGCATCTACAACTTCGTCACCAAGCGCGGCGTGGCGCACCGGGGGGCGAAGATCTCCTGGACGCAGGTGGAGACGGGCTCGGCCATCACCTGGAAGTACCCCAGCGTCATCCTCAAGGGGGACGACTCGGTGGGCGAGTTCTACTCGGTGGCGCTCACCAACCACCGGCAGCAGGCGGACACCGGGACGAAGATGGTGCATATCGGCCGCAACACCCGGAGCACCATCGTCTCCAAGGGCATCTCCGCCGGCCACGGGCAGAACACCTACCGGGGCCTGGTGAAGGTGCTCAAGAGCGCCGAGGGCGCGCGCAACTACACCCAGTGCGACTCGCTGCTGCTCGGCAGTCAGTGCGGCGCCCACACGCTGCCCTACATCGAGGTGAAGAACGCCTCCTCGCAGGTGGAACACGAGGCGTCCACGTCCAAGATTGGCGAGGACCAGCTCTTCTATTGCCTGCAGCGAGGGATTTCGCGGGAGGACGCGGTGTCGATGATTGTGAACGGTTTCTGCCGGCAGGTCTTCAAGGAGCTGCCCATGGAGTTCGCGGTGGAGGCCCAGAAGCTGCTCAGCGTGAGCCTGGAGGGGAGCGTCGGATGAGGCCGTTGCTCAGCATCAAGGACTTGTACGTCCGCGTGGCGGGCCGTGAGGTGCTCAAGGGCATCAACCTGGAGCTGCTGCCTGGCGAGGTCCACGCCATCATGGGGCCGAACGGCTCGGGCAAGAGCACGCTCTCGCAGGTGCTCGCCGGGCGCGAGAGCTACGAGGTGACGGGCGGGCAGGTGCTCTTCGATGGGAAGGATCTGCTGGCGCTGCCGGCCGAGGAGCGGGCCGCGGCGGGGGTGTTCATGGCCTTCCAGTACCCGGTGGAGATTCCGGGGGTGGGCAACCTGCACTTCCTGCGCACGGCGCTCAACGCGCAGCGACGCGGCCGGGGGCTGGAGGAGCTGGATGCCATGGACTTCATGCAGCTCGCCCGGGAGAAGTCGAAGCTGGTGCAGCTCGACCAGGCCTTCATGCAGCGCTCGGTGAACGAGGGCTTCAGCGGCGGCGAGAAGAAGCGCAACGAGATCTTCCAGATGGCGGTGCTGGAGCCGAAGCTGGCCATCCTCGACGAGACGGACTCGGGGCTGGATATCGACGCGCTGCGCGTGGTGGCGGGAGGCATCAACGCGCTGCGCTCGACGGAGCGGAGCATGCTCGTCATCACCCACTACCAGCGGCTGCTGGACTACGTGGTGCCGGACAAGGTGTCGGTGCTGGCCGGTGGGCGGATCGTGAAGACGGGAGGGCGGGAGTTGGCGAAGGAGCTGGAGCAGAAGGGCTACGCCTGGCTGGGCGAGGCGGCCCGGGCCGTGGAGGCGAGGGCGTGACGGAGACGGGGCTGCGGCACTACCTGGAGCTGACCGAGCGCTTCCAGGCGGAGCGGTCCGCGAGCGCGCCCGAGTGGCTGCGGGCCTTCCGGCGGGAGGGCACCGAGCAGCTCGCGCGCCAGGGCTTTCCCACTTCGAAGCACGAGGAGTGGAAGTACACCCAGGTGGGGCCCCTGGTGAGCCAGGCCTTCGCGCCGGTGCGGACGGTCCACGAGGCGGACGTACAGGAGGCGGTGGCGCGCCATGCGCTGCCGGGCCCCGGTCCGAGGCTGGTGTTCGTGGACGGCTGGTTCGTGCGCGAGTTGTCGCTCCTGGGCGGAGTGCCCGCGGGCCTCACCGTGCGCAGCCTGCGCGAGGCGCTGCCGGAGGAGGGCGAGGCGCTGACGGAGGTGTTGGGCCGGCGGGGGAGGGCGGAGGAGAGCCCCTTCACCGCGCTCAACGCGGCGCTGCTGGAGGAGGGGGCGCTGGTGCGGGTGGCGCCGGGGACGGTGTGCGCCGAGCCCGTGCAGCTCCTCTTCCTCACGCTGGAGCGGCGCGAGACGCCGGTGCTGTCCAGCCCTCGGGTGCTGGTGATGGCGGGGGAGTCGAGCGAGCTGACGCTGGTGGAGAGCTACGGCGCGGTGGGGCCGGGCGTCTCCTTCACCAACGCGGTGACGGAGGCGGTGCTGGGGGCGGGGGCGCACCTCACGCACCTCAAGGTGCAGGCCGAGGCGGAGACGGCGTACCACGTGGGCGGGTTGCACGTGGAGCAGGGTCGGGACAGCCGCTTCGCCTCGCACCTGGTGTCGCTGGGCGGGGCGCTGGCGCGCAACGAGGTCCACACGGTGTTCGCGGCCGAGGGGGGCGAGTGTACCCTCCATGGACTGTACGTGGGCCACGGCTCGCAGCACCTGGACCACTACACGCGGTTGGATCACGCCCACCCGCGCTGCAGCAGCAGCGAGCTGTACAAGGGCGTGTTGGATGACAAGGCGCGGGGCACCTTTCACGGCAGGGTGCTGGTGCGGCCGGACGCGCAGCACACGGACGCGCGCCAGTCGAACCGCAACCTCCTGCTGTCGGAGGGGGCCATGGCGGACGCCCGGCCGCAGATGGAGATTCTGGCGGATGACGTGAAGTGCTCGCACGGCGCGACGGTGGGTCGGCTGGACGAGCAGGCCCTCTTCTACCTCCGGGCGCGAGGCATTCCGCGGGCGGAGGCGGAGCGGCTGCTGACGCACGCCTTCGCCAGTGAGGTGGTGGGGGCGGTGCCGCTGGCGGCGCTGAGGGATCAGGTGGAGACGCTGCTGGCGCTCAAGCTGCCAGGGGCGGGGGAGATACGGGTATGAGCGGGTTGGACATGGCGCGCATCCGCGCGGACTTTCCCATCCTCCACCAGGAGGTGAGGGGTCGGCCGCTGGTGTACCTGGACAGCGCGGCCACCACGCAGAAGCCCCAGGCGGTCATCGACGCGCTGGTGCGCTACTACACGCACGACAACGCCAACGTCCACCGCGGGGTACATGCCCTCTCCGAGCGGGCCACCCAGGCCTACGAGGGGGCTCGGGAGCGGGTGCGTCGCTTCATCAACGCGCGAGACACGAAGGAGCTCATCTTCGTGCGCGGCTGCACCGAGGCCATCAACCTGGTGGCGCAGTCGTATGGGCGTGACAAGGTGGGTCCGGGGGACGAGGTGCTCATCACCGCCATGGAGCACCACTCCAACATCGTCCCCTGGCAGATGCTCTGCCAGCAGGTAGGGGCCACGCTGAAGGTGGTGCCGGTGGACGAGCGGGGCGACTTGCGCCTGGAGGCGCTGGACGCGCTGCTGACGGAGCGCACGCGCCTCTTCGCGGTGACGCACGTATCCAACGCGCTGGGGACGGTGAATCCGGTGCGCGAGCTGGTGCGTCGGGCGCATGCCCGGGGCGTGCCGGTGCTGGTGGACGGGGCGCAGGCGCTGCAGCACTTCCGGGTGGACGTGCAGGAGCTGGACTGCGACTTCTACGCCTTCTCCGGGCACAAGATGTTCGGGCCCACTGGCATCGGCGTGCTGTACGGAAAGGCCGAACTGCTGGAGTCCATGCCGCCGTGGCAGGGCGGTGGGGACATGATTCTGTCCGTGACGATGGAGAAGACGGTCTACAACCGGCTGCCGTACCGCTTCGAGGCGGGGACGCCGCACATCGCCGGCGCCGTGGGGCTGGCGGCGGCGCTGGACTACCTGGACTCGGTGGGCCTGGAGGCCGTCTCCGCGCATGATCGGGAGCTGCTGGAGTACGGGGCGCGGGCGCTGGAGCAGGTGCCGGGAGTGAAGCTGCTGGGCCGGGCGAAGGAGCGCAGTGGGGTGCTGTCCTTCATCGTGGAGGACGTACACGCGCACGACGTGGGGACGATCCTGGATAGGGAGGGCATCGCCATTCGGGCGGGGCACCACTGCGCGCAGCCGCTGCTGGCGTGCCT
>QKJM01000107.1 GCA_003249315.1 Archangium sp. | reverse complement strand
AATCTTCGCGTTCACCATCTCGGCGGCGTCATGGAAGAAGCAGATGGTCCCGAACTGCGCCCGGAGCAAGCGGCGGATTTCGTCGCACACCTCCTTGCCGTTGCGTTCGTCGCCGTGCTCCGGGTGGTTCACCATCACCAGGCAATCGGCCCGCGGCAGCTCCTCCTTTTGGAAGGAGGTATGCGCGGAAGTCGACCCGGCGGGGCCGCGGGACTCCGACTGAGGCGGAGAATCCATGTCGCACGCTCCTCGGTTGGCGAGTCTCCCCAGTCTACCCGAAGCCCGCGACGCCCCCAACGTGCTCAGGCCGGCTGGATGCCGAGCCGCTCGTCCCGGCGACGCAGCCAGGCGACCAGCGGCAGCGACAGCAGCACCATCCACGCCTTGCCGAAGACCTGACCTTCGATGAATTCGAGACTTCCGAAGGCGAGTTTGAGGAAGAGGACACTGTCCACCACCAGACCCACGGCGCTGCTGGCGAGCACGGCCAGCACCAGACCTCGCCGCTGGAGGGGTGTGTAGACGGCGAAGTCGGCCAGCTCCGACACGGCGAAGGCCGCGCCCGAGGCGGCGACGAGTGCGGGTGGGGCGAGCAGCATGGAGAGCACCGCCCCCACGCCAATGGCCAGCAGCGTCCACCCCTTGCCGAGCCGGCGCTGGACCATGTCTCGCAGCACGAAGGCCACGCCGACGACGAGCACGCCGCTGGGCGCCATCAGGCCCGGCCCCACTGGCAGCAGACACGGCCCGTCCGCCGAGCACACCACGCCCACGTGGCCAAGCATCCAGTTGGAGAGGGGAATCGAGGCCACGAAGCCCAGCAGGAAGAGGACTCCTTCACGCTGACGCGGTTCCATACGACGTGCTCCCTTGCACCCCAGGCGCGACGGCACCCGGGCGGCGTGGCATACCACGACCGCCCGGTAGGCCGCAGGGAAAGGTGCCCGGTCGCATCCCCTCCCCGGAACGCCCGGCTACATCAGGGGCCCGGTCGTCTCCAACTCCTGCGTCTCCAGCAGCCCCGTCTGCCTGAGCAGCGGCTCGGTGCTGGGGGCGCGGCCACGGAAGGACTGGAACACCTCCAGTGGATTCCGGCTGCCTCCGAGTGCGAGCACCGTGTCGCGGAAGCGCCGCCCGGTGCGGACCACCGCCTCCGCGTCGGAGAGCCCCGCCTCCTCGAAGGCCCCGAAGGCATCCGCGGAGAGCACCTCGGCCCACTTGTAGCTGTAGTAGCCCGCGGCGTAGCCCCCGGCGAAGATGTGGGAGAAGCCGCAGAGGAAGCGGTCCTCCGGCAGCGGCGCCAGCACGGTGTTCTCCGCGGCCACGCGCCGCTGCACCGCGAGCACGCCGCCCGACGCGCCCTCTCCGGCGGGGTAGCGGTGGTGCAGCTCCAGGTCCAACGAGGCGAAGTACACCTGGCGCGAGCTGAACGAGCCGGCACGGTAGATACGCCCGGCGCGAATCTTGTCCTGCAGCGCCTTGGGCAGCGGCTCGCCCGTGTCCACGTGGCGCGCGAGCCGGCCCAGCGTCTCCTCGTGGAAGCACCAGTTCTCCATGAACTGGCTGGGCAGCTCCACCGCGTCCCACTCCACGTTGTTGATGCCAGCGCACTCCGGGTAGTCCACCCGCGTCAGCATGTGCTGCAGGCCGTGGCCGAACTCGTGGAAGAGCGTCTCCACCTCGCGGAAGGTGAGGAGCGCGGGCTTGTCACCCACCGGCGGAGTGAAGTTGCAGACGAGGTAGGCCACCGGAAGCCGCACGCTCCCGTCCGGCTGCCGCTTGCGATCCACCGCGTTGTTCATCCATGCCCCGCCGCGCTTGGTGGCCGGGCGGCTGTAGGGATCCAGGTAGAAGGCGGCGATGTCCTGGCCCGACTCGTCCGCCACCCGGAAGAAGCGGACGCTCTCGTCCCACACCGGCACCTCGCCGTCGGCGGCGCGCACGGTGATGCCGAAGAGCCGCCGGGCGGTGTCGAACAGGCCCTCCAGCACGCGAGGCAGGGCGAAGTAGGGCCGCAGCTCCTCGTCGGTGTAGGCGTAGCGCTCCTCACGCAGCCGCTCGGCCCAGAAGGGCACGTCCCAGAGCGCCAGCGACATCGAGGCGTTGCCCGCCTTGCGGCGCGCGTAGTCCACCAGCTCGGCGTGCTCCTTGCGGGACCGAGGCAGCGAGGCGTCCCGAAGCTCCCCCAGCAGCTTCTCCACGGTGGCCACATCGGGCGCCATCTTCGACGCCAGACTCACCTCGGCGTACGAGCCGTAGCCCAGCAGGCGCGCCTTCTCGCTGCGCAGGGTGAGGATGCGCTCGATGAGGGGGCCGTTGTCCTGCTCCCCTTCGGAGGCGCGGGTGATGTAGGCGCGGTAGAGCTGCTCGCGCAGCTCCGGGCGGCGCGAGTGCTCCATGAAGGGGACGAAGCTGGGCGCCTCCAGGGTGATGCGCCAGGGCCCCTTCTCCGCGGTGGGCTCGGGAGCGCCCTCGGGCAGCTCGGCCTTCGCCGCCTGGGCCGCCGAGGCGAGCGCGCTGGGCGGCAGGCCCTCCACCTCCTCGGGGCGGGTGAGCGTCAGGGACCAGGCCTTGGTGGCATCGATGACGTTGTTGGAGAAGCGCGTGGAGAGCTCGGCCAGCTCGCGCTCCAGCTCCAGGAAGCGCTCGCGCGCCTCACCCTGCAGCCCCACGCCGGACAGCTCGGCGTCCCGGATGGAGGAAGCCACCACGCGGCGCTGGGCCTCCTCCAGCCGCTCCCACTCCGGCCCCTCGCGCAGGGCCTTGAGCGCACGGTAGAGGGGCTCGCTCTGGCCGATGCGCATGGACACCTCCACCACATCGCCCTCGACGGCCGAGTGGGCCTGGCGCAGCTCCGGGCTGTTCTGCACGCTCATCAGGTGGCCCACCACGCTCCAGGCCAGCATGAAGGGCTCGGTGATGGCGGACAGGCGCGCGACCGAGTCCTCCCACGTGGGGCGCACGTCGCGCTCCAGCTCGTCCAGCGCCTTGTGCAGGCGCGACAGGTGCTCACGGATGGCTGGCTCGACGTGCTCCGGACGGATGCGGTCGAACTTCGGGAGTCCCTCGAGGTGCAGCAGCGGATTGTCGTTGGCAGGTGCAGTCATCACCTGCCCACGTTAGGGCAGCCGCGAGGCCCTCGCAGCACTTCTCGTCAGGAAGGGCGACAGGGCGTCGGGGAGTACACGCTCAGGGCTTGGAGCCCGACGCCAGCACCGGGGAGCCGGCCCCCGACTGGGAGGGAGACGCCGGGGCCGGAGCGCGCCGGGACTGGAGCACCTGGACGAGGTACATGCCCGCGAACATCGCCGGCACGAACACCAGCATCCGCACCGTGCCGGTGCTCAGCGAGGTGAGGGCCGGCCCCGGGCAGAAGCCGGCCAGTCCCCAGCCCACGCCGAAGAGGGCCGCGCCCGTCAGCAACTTCTTGTCCAGCCCGGTGACGGAGAAGCGGGGGAAGGACTGGGCGAAGAACGGCTGGCCGCGCTTGAGGATGAGCGGGCGCAGCAGGGCATGTACGCCGATGGCGCCGGCCATCACCAGGGCGAGCCGGAAGTCCCAGTCACCGGCGATGTCCAGGAAGCCGATGACCTTGGCCGGGTCGGTCATTCCCCCCACGCCCAGGCCGAGCGCGAACAGGAGGCCACTGAGGAAAGAGCTGATGGAAGCACGCATGGGGAAGACTCGACTAGAGGAGGTGGCGGACCACGAAGACGGTGAGCATCCCCGTGGCCATGAAGGTCATCGTGGCGGCGATGGAGCGCATGGAGCCTCGGCTGATGCCGCAGACGCCGTGCCCGCTGGTGCAGCCGTTGCCGAGCCGGGAGCCGATGCCCACCAGCACTCCGGCTCCCGCCACCAGCGCCAGCCCGCCCGCGCTCACCTCCGCCGAGGCACCGAAGGACTCGGGCCGCACCAGGCGCAGCAGCACGCCGCCGATGAGCAACCCGGAGAAGAAGAGCACGCGCCAGGCGGTGTCACCCCGCACGGGGGTCAACAGCCCGCCCACGATGCCGCTGATACCGGCCACCCGGCCATTGAACAGGAGCATGAGCGAGGCACTCAGACCGATGAGGGCCCCTCCCACCAAGGGGGGTATCAAGGAGGACATGTCCATACAGAGGGACTCCTGGAGAATTCGGGAACGATCTGCACCGTAAGAGCCGCGCCCGCTGGAAAGGATTCACGAGCAGTCAATCACCCGGGGCGGGAAATGTCCCCCCTGAACCTACACACGCCGGCTTGACAGGGCCTCCTGGCCGTTGCTCTCACCCGAGGCATGCTCACTCTCGTCCTCGCGGCCGCGCTGGCCGCCGCCCCTGCCCCTCGCGGTATCCAGGCCGCGGACACCGTCGTCCACATTCCGCGGCTGGACGCGCTCCAGGGAGTGAATGCCTTCCTCGAGCGGGCCGGAGTACACGCCGCGCTGATGCGGCCCGCCGTGTGGCACGCCGAGCTGCACCCCTTCTTCCCGCTCGAGCCCGGCCAGCCGGAGCGTCTCACCGCCCTGGGCGTCGAGCCCTCCGGCCCCGTCACCGTCTCCATGCTCGGCGGCGGCCGGCTCACCTGCACCCGGCTGGCGGACCCCAAGGTCTTCCAGACCCGGGCGAACGAGGTGCTCGCCACCGCGGGCAGCGAGGTGGAGGTGAAGCCGAGGACGTCCGGCGGCGTCACCTCGGTGCTCGTCTCACGAGAATCCGGCGGACAGGCCGGCTACGCGCTCAAGGGCAAGGAGGCGTGCGCCTTCCTCAGCGTCGGAGCGGGCTTCGTCGACGACGGCGCGGGCCGGGCGCTGCTGAAGGAGGCGACGCGGCTGGTGAGCCGGAAGCCGAAGCCGGACGGGCGGCTGAGCAAGGTGCCCGGCGTCCTCTACGTGTTGCAGCCGCGGCGCGGGCTGGTGGTGGGGGTGGACGGCAGCGGCTCGGAGCTGCGCCTGGAGGGACTCTCCGAGGAGCTACCCCTTCCTCCCTTCCAGGCGGCGGGCACGAGCCCCTACGGAGCGGTGAAGCCAGCGGGCCTGCTCGTGTCCCGGGCGCGGGTGGCCCCGAGGGGAGTGGCCCAGGCGGTGGGCAACGTGCGCGCACGCATCCAGGAGGTATGTCCCACCTGTCCACCGGCCCGGGTGTCCGCGGTGGCACGAGGGGTGAGCGAGCACCTCACCGGCCACGTCCTCCTGCTGGTGGACAGCGTGAAGGTGCGCGGCTCGCTGCGTACGACCGCGGCCCGCTTCTTCGCCCCGCGGCAGGCGCTCGCCGCCGAGGTGACGGACGCCGAGGCGGTGAAGAGAGCGCTCGCTCCACTGAAGGAGTTCCCCGGCGCGAAGGCGCTGGAGGACGGGTACGCGCTGGACGTGAAGGGGGGCACCCTCTTCGTCCGGCAGGAGGGGCGCCACCTCGTGGTGGGCAACGACGAGTCGGTGACGAAGCTGCTGCTGGCCGCCCTGCCCCAGGAGGGCGTGACGCTGCCTCACGCGGTGGACTTCACGGTGGACCCCAGGCGCCTGGCGCGCGGGCTCTCCCAGGTGTCACTGATGGACGTCGTCTCCGATCAGGAACTCGCCGGCCTCTTCGCCGTGGGCCTCGAGATGGGGCCCCTGCTGGCCAACAGCGAGCAAATCACGGGTTGGCTCGACAGCGCCCCCCGCGGCACCCACCGCTTCTCCCTCACCTGGACGCTGCCCGCTGCCTCTCCGTGAGGAAGCACGTCATTCCACGAGCCGCTGCCGCGTGGTCAGGTTGATTCCAAGGATCCGCAGGGTGCGTAGGTCCACGGCATAGGTGGTGACGAAAGCGGGAGGCAGAATCTTCCTCCCCTCCACGAGCTCAGGAGGGCCAGGAGGTGGACAGGCCTCGTCATCGACATCGAAGCGTACGAGCATGACGCCATCAGGCTCCGGGACGACCGTCACGACATACGACTCGAGCCGACTCCGACAACGCTCCCCGGCCGGGGCCGAGGGAGTCTGGACCTGCCGGGAGAGGAAGTCAGCCACGGCAAGCTCGATGGGAGCGGCCGTATGACCCACCATGTGCCGCAGCGACTGTCGGGGGAGATCCACGGGGAACTCGAATGGAGCGGACGGCTCTGGAGGAGCCAGGGGACTCTGGGTGGCCACGATGCGTCCCTCGCGGACATCCACGGCATAGGTGGCACCCATGTCCAGGAGCGGAGCTCCTCCCCAACGGCATGTTCCAGGTCCCAGAGCGAAGCGGACCAGCATGATGCCCTCGCTCCATGGCACGACTTCCACATCCCAGGGCTGGCGCTGTCGGATGCAGATATCGACGGCGTCCGCACCGGGAGGAGGTCGGGTATCCCACGGAAGGAAATGGTCCATGGCGAGTTGGACGGCCCTGGCCATGGCTCCCGGGAGCGTCTGCCTTCCCTCTTCCGGGAGTTCTTGCTTGAACCTGTACCAGGCAGCCTCCGCGGGAGGCACATAGCGCCCCGCGTGACTCGTCCGCATGCATCCGGACCACGCGAGACAGAGAACCAGCAAGAGCCCATGCCAGATGGGAGCGCGAGCCCACGATGAGGTAAGGCTAGTCGCCGGCAGGAGTGACATATCCATTCTCCTTGTCTTCCGGCATGATGAGCCCCACCAACCTCCAGCTCTTTCCCTCACGCTCATAAAGCTCCCCCCGGACGGCCCTCCTCGCCCGCGTGGGGAACCAGCTTCTGGATGCGACACCGGCTGTCGAGCTGGATACGGAAGAGATACCACTGATTTTCAAGCATCTTGTCCTCCCTGCTCATCCCGGAGGGAGACCAGGGGTGACTATTTCGAAGCCATAACCCGCTGCATCGTCGGTCAGTCGAGCAGAGGCGCATCCAAGCAGCGCCTGGCACGCAACCATGAGCAATGCGTGCCCTCGCCCGTACCGTGTCGCTCTACCCATGAACTCCAGGGTACCAACAGCCCCTACATGCCTCAAGAACGGGGGACGCCCCCTCGCCGTGGGACAGGCGCCCGCCTCATCACTCGTGCTTCGGCGCGACGGGGCACGTGTTCAGGCCAACGAGCTGATACAGCGGGCAGTAGCCCACCAGCCCTGTGAGCAGCGGCACCAGGCCGAGCAACCCCCACCACGTCTGCGGCCCCACGAACACCAGCGACAGCACCACCAACCCCAGCACCACCCGCGCCGCGCGATCCCAGATTGCCTCATTGCGGACCATGACCATCGTCTCCGAGCGTCTCTCGTGGCACGACGGGCGGCGGAAGACGCTTCGTTCCGCGCCGCTCACCGCCACCCGCTGCATCACCCGGGCCACGAGGCACCAGCGCAACGCTCCCTCGAAGGGCCTGCCTCGAGCCCCACGCCAGGCGCAGGCTTTTCGCCCTCTCGCGGAGGACCCGCGCAACCTCTGCGCCGCGCCCTCCCACTGCCTGCCCCCCACCTCCAGCCACTTCCACTGAAGTGGAAATGGTACGCTCGCCCGGCAATCAAGCTTCCACGGCAGGACTGAACCATGGCTCGGCACGTATCCCCGCACCTGGCTGGCATCGCCGCGCTCCTCGCCATGCTCACCACCGGCTGCCTCGGGCACCTCTATGAGGTCTCGCCCCGAGAGCTGGAGCGCCTCACCTACACGTCGCCGGAGCAGCGCGGCCAGAACATCCACGCGGTCCAGCAGTTCTTCTTCACCGACGAGCCAACCCCCGCCCCGCCCTGGGCGGCCCCGAGTGAGCCTCCGCCACGGGGCTACTCGTACTACTCGGGCGGCCACTACTATGTGCCAGACCTCTACTTGAACTACGGACGGCCCACCTATCGGCCGCCACCTCCGCCGGAGCCTCCACCCACCGTCCACGATGCCTCGCCCGCGGGCGGCTCACCGGGCACCGCCTCCGCCGGGGGAGGCGGCTCCAAGGGAGGAGGAGGCGGCGGCTCCATCGGCTCCGGAGGCAAGGACGGCGGGCTGCTGCTGGTGGCCGCCGTCGTCCTCGGCGTCGCCGTGGGCGTTGGCCTCACGGTGTCCGAGGGCTTTCGCTATGACGGCCTGGTCGCCGTACACCCGCACCACCCGCTGCACCTGCTCCATGAGGACGGTCACGAGGAGATCGTCCCCCTCGACGAGCTCCAGCCCGGTCATCTCCGGCGCGGCACCCAGGCGCTCATCGTCCCCGACGAGGGCGCCGGCATGTGGGAGCTCGAACGCGCACCGTTGAATCGCCGGGGCTTCTCCTTTCAATGGGGGGCCGGCGGAGACCGCCTCGCGCTGCCCGGGGGGTACTCCCCCACTGGCACGGGCTTCCGCTTCGCCACGGGCTACTTCCCCCTCCAGCAGTTGGGCTTCCTCGGAGAGATGCGCCTGCAGGGCTTCAATGACGGCCGCTCCAGCAGCTTCTACAACGCGCGCCTCGGCCTCGAGGCCCAGTTCATGCCCATCGCGCTGTGGCGCCTGCACATGGGCGGCTTCGCGGGCTTCGGACGGAGCTGGTACGGCTCCGGCGGCAGCGCGCTGCCCGACACCGAGGGCTCCCGGCCCTACATCCACTTCGGCGCCATCGTGGAGATCGACCTGACCACGCGCCTGGGGCTGGCCTTCCGCTGGACCCAGGACTACCTGCCAGGAGCCGGCTCCTACACTCCGCCCCTGACCAACTCCTGGAACATCGGGTTCTCGATCTACTGAGACAGGGGCGAGCCGCGCTCCCCTCCGTCCAGCCCACCGTTCAGAGGACAGGCAGGGAGACAAGGGCCGGTCACCCGCGCCCCCCTCCCGGAGGGAAATAATGCGGGGGCCCTTCACACTTTGAAAGGAGCGCAAACGACCCCCATAAGGAGCCCCTGTTTGTCCAAACCCCGCCTCGTCCTCTTCCTGGCCGATATCGAAGGAAACCTCACCGCCCTGCGGCAGACACTCACACGCGCCTGTGAGGAGGCCAACGTCTCCCCGCCCCAGGTACACTGGGCCGAAGCCGCCAGCCACCTCGCCGAGGCCGGCTGGCGCGTGGCCGAGCTGAAGCTCACCTCCTCCCGCGGTCGGGCCGCGCCGGAGGATCATCTGGACGCGCTGGTGCGCGCCGTGGCCCGCGACTTCCGG
>QKJM01000861.1 GCA_003249315.1 Archangium sp. | reverse complement strand
CATCATGGTGCTCTTCCTGTTCGTCATCATGCTGCTCAACCTGGGCGAGAGCATCCCGTCCGGGCCGAAGCTGACGGTGTCGCGGGCCCTGGGCGGCGCGGCGGCGGCGGGGCTGCTGGAGGTGCTGGTGATGGCCATCTGGCGGATGCCGGTGCCGGCGACGACGTACACGGGACAGCTGGCGGTGGCGCAGGGATTCGGCACCCTGGAGGCGCTGGGCGCCACCATCTTCAGCAAGTGGCTGCTGCCATTCGAAGCGGTGAGCCTGCTGCTCCTCGTGGGCATGGTGGGCGCAGTGGTCGTGGCCAAAGCGAGGATCTGAGCCCATGGTTCCCATCTCCTACTACCTGATTCTCGCCGCTGCCCTGTTCTGCCTGGGCATGTTCGGTGTGCTCATCCGCCGCAACGCGCTGGTGGTGTTCATGTGCGTGGAGCTGATGCTCAACGCGGCGAACCTGACGTTCCTCGCCTTCGCGAAGCAGAACGGCGACTTCACGGGCCACGTGTCGGCCTTCTTCGTCATCGCGGTGGCTGCAGCCGAGGCGTCCATCGGCCTGGCCATCGTCATCGCCGTGTTCCGCAGCCGAGGCAGCATCAACATCGAAGACATGCGGACGATGAAGTACTGACGCGTCGGCCCTCCTCTCGCGAGCTCCCTCATGGATGCCCTCAAGCAATTCTTCATGACCGCGCCGGTGGACCCCGCCGTCTTCGCGCAGTCGCTATGGCTCATCATCGCCCTGCCGTTGCTGGGCGCCTTCGTGTGCGGCGTGTTCGGCAAGATGCTCGGACGCGCCAACGTGTACCTGGTGGCCTGCGCCGCGGTGGCGGGCTCCTTCATCCTCTCCGTGCTGGCCTTCTGGGCGGTGAGCCACGTGGAGGGCGGCAGCCCGGTGGCGATGGAGAGCGCCTTCAGCGCGGGGCGCATCCGCTACGCCATCGGCTACGACTACGGCACCTGGTTCAGCGCGGGCGACTTCCGCGTGAACTTCGGGCTGATGGTGGACCACCTGTCGGGGACGCTGCTGCTGGTCATCACCGGCGTGGGCTTCCTCATCCACCTGTACTCCACCAGCTACATGGAGCACGACGAGGGCTACTGGCGGTACTTCGCGTACCTCAACCTCTTCGTGGCGGCCATGCTGACGCTGGTGCTGGGAGACAACCTCGTCCTGCTCTTCGTGGGCTGGGAGGGGGTTGGCATGGCCAGCTACCTGCTGATCGGCTTCTGGTACACGGACAACGCCAAGGCGTGGGCGGGACGGAAGGCCTTCGTCACCAACCGCGTCGGTGACTTCGCCTTCCTCATCGCCTCCTTCCTGCTGGTGATGATGGTGGCGGCGTTCGCCGGCCAGGCCAACCAGGCCAACTTCTCGCAGGGCGGCAACCAGGGCGAGCGCTACCGCGCGGGCCTGGTGGAGAAGGGCCCCCTGTCCTTCCAGGCGCTGGAGAACCTGGCCACCGCGCTGCCGGTGTCCACGGACAAGGCGCCGGGCGTGGCCGTCACCCTGGAGAGCACCATCGAGAAGGGGCCGCTGGCCGGCTTCACCTTCGGTGGAGTGCTGACGGTGGCGCTGCTGCTCTTCCTGCTGGGCGCGGCGGGCAAGAGCGCTCAGATTCCGCTGTACATCTGGCTGCCGGACGCCATGGCGGGCCCCACGCCCGTCTCCGCCCTCATCCACGCGGCGACGATGGTGACCGCGGGCGTCTACCTCTTCTCGCGCATGAGCTACCTGCTGGTGCTCAGCCCCACGGCCATGGTGACGATCGCCGTCATCGGCACGGCCACCTCGCTGCTGGCGGCGCTGATCGCCTTCGCGCAGGACGACATCAAGAAGGTGCTGGCCTACTCCACGGTGTCGCAGCTCGGCATCATGTTCATGGGCGTGGGCATGGGCGTCTTCTGGGCGGCGGTGCTGCACCTGGTGACGCACGCCTTCTTCAAGGCCTGCCTCTTCCTCGGCGCCGGCAGCGTCATGCACGGCAACGCGGACGAGACGGATATCAAGAAGCTCGGCGGTCTGCGCACCGAGATGCGGTGGACCTGGGCCACCTTCCTGGTGGCCACCCTGGCCATCACCGGTATCGTCCCGCTCTCCGGCTTCTTCTCCAAGGACGCCATCTACCACGGCATCCACCACAGCCACCTGGCCGGGTACGAGTGGGCTGCGGGGGCGGTGTACTACGTGGGCCTGGTGATCGCGGCCAGCACGGCCTTCTACATGTCGCGCCTGTACCTGCTCACCTTCGAGGGCAAGCGCTCGCCGGAGGCGAAGATCGCCCACGCGCACGAGAGCGCCTGGCCGATGACGATGCCGCTGGTGGTGCTGGCGGTGCTCAGCGTGGTGGCGCTGGTGTACGCGCTGCCGCTGATGCCGGGGCGCAACGGCATGCAGCCGGTGATGGAGAACTTCCTCGGCCCGGTGTTCAGCAACGCCGAGCGCATCGCCGCGCGCGGCGGGCTGGTGGAGCTGGACCGCAGCGTGCCGAAGCTCGGCGACTACATCTTCGCCTGGCTGGTGGCGGTGTCCGGCGGTGTGGTGGCGGCCTTCCTGTACCTGAAGTTCTTCCCCTCCAAGGCGGGCCAGCCGGCTCCGGCCTGGGCGCGGGGTGTGCGGCGCTTCGCACAGAACAAGTTCTACGTGGACGAGGTCTACGAGTTCCTCATCATCCGCCCGGTGAAGACCGTCAGCATCGTCCTCTTCAAGCTGTTGGACACCCTCATCATCGATACGGTGCTGGTACGGGGCACCGCGTGGGTCACCGCCCGCGTGGGCAGCGCCCTGCGCTACGTCCAGACGGGTGATGCCCAGGCCTACGCCGCGGTGATGGCCCTGGCCCTGCTCGGCGGCGCGGTGTACGCGCTCATCCAGGTGCTGCAATGAGCTTCTTCGACAACCACCTGCTCAACATCGTCATCTACCTGCCGCTCGTCTTCGCGGCGCTCCTGTGGATGCTCCCGTCGGGCGAGCGCGGGCAGATCCGCACCGTCACGTTCATCGGCATGCTGGTGGACGTGGTGTTCGGCCTGTGGGCGTACCTGAAGTTCGACCCGGCCGGCAGCGAGTTCCAGCTCGAGTACCGGGCGCGCTGGCTGCAGGAGCTCGGCGTCAGCTACCACATCGGCGCGGATGGCCTGGCCATCAGCCTGGTGGCGCTCACCGTCTTCCTCGGGCCCCTGGTGGTGATGGCCTCGCAGACGTACATCACCGAGCGCGTGAAGGAGTTCCACATCGCGCTGCTGGTGCTGCAGACGGTGATGCTGGGCGCGTTGCTCTCCCTGGACGTGCTGCTCTTCTACATCTTCTGGGAGGCCATGCTCATCCCCATGTACCTGCTGGTGGGTGTGTGGGGTAGCGAGGACCGCCAGATGGCGGCGGTGAAGTTCTTCCTCTACACGCTGGTGGGCTCGCTGCTGATGCTGGTGGCGCTCGTCACGCTGTACTTCATCACCGGGGAGCCGGGCAGCCGCTCCTTCGACTACGCGGACATCTACAACAGCCTGATGGTGGCCAACCGCGAGCTGTCGGCCTGCATGGCCGGCCCGGCGGGCGCCTGCGACAACCTCACGGGCCTGGCTCGCACGCTGATGACGTGGGGCCCCTGGATGTTCGGCGCCTTCGCCCTGGCCTTCGCCATCAAGGTGCCCATGTGGCCGGTACACACCTGGTTGCCGGACGCCCACGTGCAGGCGCCGGTGGCCGGCTCCATGATTCTGGCCGGCGTGATGCTGAAGATGGGCACCTACGGCTTCTGGCGCTATGCCATCCCCTTCTTCCCGGTGGCGGCGCGCGAGGCCCGGCCCTTCCTGGCCGCGCTGGCGGTCATCGGCATCGTCTACGGCGCGCTGATGTGCCTGGCGCAGCGGGACATCAAGAAGCTGATCGCCTACTCCTCGGTGAGCCACCTGGGCTACGTGATGCTGGGCCTGGTCGCCTTCACCGGCGAGGGCGCCACCGGCAGCGCCTACCAGATGCTCAACCACGGTGTGTCCACCGGCGCGCTCTTCCTCCTCTTCGGCTTCCTCTACGAGCGGCGCCACACCCGACTGATGTCGGACTACGGCGGCATCGCCCGGGTGGTGCCGCTGTTCACCGCCACCTTCGTCATCGTCACCTTCTCGTCCATCGCGGTGCCGGGGACCAACGGCTTCGTCGGTGAGTTCCTCATCCTCCTGGGCACCTTCAAGAGCGGCCTGTCCCTGTGGCTGGCCGCGCTGGCCACCACGGGCGTCGTCCTCGGCGCGGCGTACATGCTGTGGATGGTGCAGAAGGTGTTCTACGGAGGCCTGACGCACCGGGAGAATCAGGGCCTGAAGGACCTGAGCGTGCGCGAGTTCGCCACGGCGCTGCCCTTCCTGGTGCTGGTGCCGGTGATGGGCCTGATGCCCCAGCCCTTCCTCGATCGCATCGAGCCGTCCACCGAGCGCTTCATCGCTCGGGCCACCCTCGGCGCTCCCGGCGCCGACGTTCCGGAGAGCGCGGTGCGCGTCACGGCCATGGCCCTGCCCTCCGCCGACGTGGCCGCTGCCCCCAACGCCGAGCCCTCCTCGGGCTCGCTCGCCGCCCGGCGCTAGTCGAGAGTTCCCGCCATGAACCTGCCCACCCTGACCTCGGCAGACTTCTTCCCGATGCTGCCCGCCATCATCATGGTGGTGGGAGCCTGCATCCTCCTCCTCTCGGAGGTGTTCCTCTCCGCCCACTCGTCGCGCGGCTACCAGGCCGTGCTCACCGCCATCACGGCCGTCATCGCCGGCGTGGTGGCGCTGAAGATGGTGTTCGAGCCGGCGCGAGAGGTGTTCCTCGGCTTCGGCGCGTTGGATCCCTTCTCCAGCTTCCTCACCTTCGTGGTGTGCGTGGCGCTGGCGCTGGCGACGCTGACCTCGGCCGGCTTCCTGCGCAAGCGCGGGGCGGAGCGCGGTGAGTTCTACGCGCTGATGCTCTTCGCCACCGCGGGCATGAGCCTGCTGGCGATCTCCAACGAGCTGATCACCCTCTTCGTCAACCTGGAGGTCCTCTCCATCTCCACGTACGCGCTGACGTCGTTCCTGCGGCGCGGCACGCGGCCGAGCGAGGCGGGCTTCAAGTACTTCATCCTCGGCGCCTTCTCGTCGGCGGTGCTGCTGTACGGCGCGGCGCTGCTGTACGGGGCCACGGGCACCACCCATCTCACGGGCATGGTGCTGCCGCTGGCCAACGCGGTGCGCACCAACCCGGCGCTCGTCTACACGGGCGCGCTGCTGGTGGCCGCCGGCTTCGCCTTCAAGGTGGCCGCGGTGCCCTTCCACATGTGGACGCCGGACGTTTACGAGGGTGCGCCCACCCCCGTCACCGCGCTGATGAGCGCCGGAGTGAAGGCGGCCGCCTTCGCCGCCCTGGTGCGGGTGTTCGTCACGGTGGGCCCGGGGCTCGATCCGCAGCTTCCGCTGACGCTCTTCTCCACCCTGGCGCTGCTCACCATGGTGGCGGGCAACCTGCTGGCGATTCCGCAGCGCAACGTGAAGCGCATGCTGGCCTACTCCTCCATCGCGCATGCCGGCTACCTGCTGCTGGGCGTGGCGGCGCTGTTCGCCACCGCGCCGGGTGAGGCATTCAGCCTGCTGGGCAGCACCTCGCTGGGCACCACCGCTACCCCGCAGGCCGTGGCCCGCGCCGAGGCCCTGCGCGGCATCCTCTTCTACCTGCTGGCCTACACCGTCACCGCGGTGGGCGCCTTCGGCGTCGTCTCGGTGCTGGAGCGCCGCGAGGACGAGGAGCGCGGCACCGCGTGGGACCTGGAGCGCTTCAGCGGGCTGGCCCAGCGCCGGCCGGGTTGGGCCTTCGCCATGGCCGCCTTCATGCTGTCGCTGGCGGGCATTCCCCCCACCGTCGGCTTCCTCGGAAAGCTGCTCATCTTCCGCAGCGCCGTGGACGCGGGCCTCATCGGCCTCACCATCATCGCCGTCCTCTCCAGCGCCGCGGGCGTGTACTACTACCTCCGCGTGGTGGTCTACATGTACATGCGGCCCGTGCCCGAGGGAGCCCACGCCCTCGAGCGCAACTGGATGACGGAGTTCGCCCTGGTGGTGTCCACCGTGGCCGTGGTGGTGCTGGGCATCGCCCCCGGCCCCGTCACCGAGTGGCTCGTCCAGGCCGGCCACCTGCTCGGTCGGTGAGTCCTCGCCGCTGAGTCACGAGGCCCCTCGGGGCCTCCCGAGACGCCCGGGTGCTTCGGCCCCCGGGCGTTTCTGCTTTCAGAGCGCTCCGCTCATCTCCACCGTCCGCATCACCGGGCGTGCCCCGGCCGCCTCCAGCGCCTCGTTCAGCGCCCCGTCTCGCGACACCACCCGCAGCTCCTCCAGCCCCAGCTCGGAGAAGGCCTCCTCCAGCAACGCGCGCGCATGGCCCGGCGTGGCGGCGATGAAGGGCACCAGCACGCCCGCGAAGGGGCGCATGTCCATCATCCCCAGCCGCACCGCCCCTGGCTCGTCCCGATGCACCAGCCTCCGCAGCCGGTGCGTGGTCTGCGCGGAGAAACGCTCCAGCTTGCCCGGCACCAGCCCGAAGGCCACCGTGAGAGCCTCCAGCTCCGACTCGGCCACCGGCACCACCGCCAGTCCCTCGGGCGCCGGCGGCAGCCCCGCGACCTGCGTGCGCGCCAGGCGCCACACCGTGTCCATCTCGCCCAGCCTCATCCCCACCGAGGTGTACAGCGCTACCGCGGGCACATTGTCCGGCTCCGCGTACAACATCCACCTCCGGCAGCCCCTCGCCCGGAAGTGCGCCGCCAGCACCTCCATCATCCTCCGCCCCAGCCCCCGCCCCCGCTGGCCCGGCGCCACCACCAGGTTCACCACGTAGCCCACCTCCCCCTCCTGCCCCAGCACGTCCGTGACGGCGTACGCCATCGGCCCCTCCGGCCCGTCCAGGAAGAAGGAGCGCCTCATCAGCTCCTCCTCCCACACCTCTCGCGATGGGGGAGGATCCTCCACGCCCAGCTCCCGGAAGAGGCGCGCGAAGTCCGCGTAGTCCTCCGGCCGCCCCCGCCTCGGCCTCACGGCCCCGCCCTGCTCGTCCACCATGGGAGACTCCCCTCCTCCGGCGCGCACCCGGCGCGTGCCTGGAGTCGGAGAGTACAAAAGAAGGCGGCCCGGAACCCTCAGGAAGGGAACCGGGCCGCAGGTCTTCTCAAGAAGCGCACCGGAGACACAGAAGGGGTGGGGGGGAACCACTTCCGCGCTGCATCGACGTGCTCCGTGTCTACTCTTTAGCACCTGTCGTGCCAGCCACTCCGGACGATCAAACCCCAGTGATTTCAACTATTTGAAATGAGGTAGCGCCTGGCGCCCGTCCGGGCCTTGCAGCCTTGCATTGCAGAACTGAAATGGCCTTTCAGAAGTGAAAAGGGCAAGCATGCGGGCCGAGGAAGAAGAGCCCTGAAAAGAAGGCGGCCCGGAACCCTCAGGAAGGGAACCGGGCCGCAGGTCTTCTCGAAAAGCCCACCGACGGGCCAAAGGGGGTGGGGGGGAACCACCTTCGACCTCGCTTCGATGAACTCCGAGCAGATGAACTAGCACGCATCATGCCAACCGCTCCGCACCGTGCGACTCCAGTTATTTCGCATAGTTGGCACTGCACGGAGGAGAACGTCTTCCAATCCTGCATTGCAACTCTGAAATCGCCTTGCAGAAGTGAAAATCCCCTTTGTTTCCAGGGGTTTTCATCGCTCAGGCGCAACGGTGAAGCGCGGAGGTGGACCCTGATGTCGAGCAGTCCACATCCAGCGTACAACCTCAGTCGCGCCCGTCCGTCCCCGGCGGACGGAGGTTGAGGCGCTTCATCTTCCGCCACAGGGTGGTGGAGGAGACGGCCAGCGCATCGGCGACACGGGCCAGGTCCACCCCGTACCGCTCCAGGGCCAGGATGATGGCGCGCCGCTCGGCCTCCTCCACCGCCTCCGCCAGCGAGGGCAGCCGGGAGCCCTCCGCCGCCCCACCCGGGAGAAGCCCCCCTGTCTGAGCCGAGGCCACCCCGGCCTGGGAGCGTAGGGGGAAGTCCTCGGGCTGCAGCTCCTCGCCCTCGGCCAGGGCCGCGGCCTGCTCCACCAGGTTCTCCAGCTCGCGCACGTTGCCGGGGAAGGAGTAGTTCATCAGGTGTGCCACCGCCGCCTCGGTGAGGTACCGGGGCCGGGAGCCACGGGCGTTGGTGCGCTTGAGGAAGTGCTCGGCCAGCGCGGGCACGTCCTCCAGGCGCTCGCGCAGGGGCGGCACCCGGAGCGTCACCACGTTGAGGCGGTAGTAGAGATCCTGCCGGAAGCGCTTCTCCCTCACCTCCAGCTCGATGTCCCGGTTCGTGGCGGCGACAATCCGCACGTCCACGCGCACGGGAGTGGACTCGCCCACGCGACGCACCTCGCCCTCCTGGAGGGTGCGCAGCAGCTTGGACTGGAAGGCGGGGCTCGTCTCCGTCACCTCGTCGATGAAGAGGGTGCCACCGTCCGCCTCCTCGAACATGCCGCGGCGGGCACGCGTGGCGCCGGTGAAGGCCCCCTTGGCGTGGCCGAACAGCTCGCTCTCCAGCAGCGCCTCGCTGATGGCGGCGCAGTTGACGGGGACGAAGGGGCGGTCCTTTCGCCGGCTATGGGCGTGTACCGCGCGCGCCACCAGTTCCTTGCCCGTACCGCTCTCCCCCTCCACCAGCACCGTGGCGTCGCTCTGCGCCACCCGCACCAGACGCGCCGTCAGCTCGCGCATGGCCGGGCTGCGCCCCACCAGCGAGCTCAGCCCGTGGCGCTCGTTGAACTCTCCGGCGAAGAGGTCCACCTGTCGCTGGAGCCGGGCCCGCTCCAGCGCGAGCTCCACCCGGTGGCGCAGCTCGTTGTCCTTGAAGGGCTTGGTGACGTAGTCGTAGGCCCCCAGGCGCATGGCCTCCACGGCGCTCTCGATGGTGCCGAAGGCCGTCATCATGATGACCTGCAGGCGCGGGGCCACCTCCAGAGCCTTCTTGAGGAGGACGAGCCCGTCCATGGGCTCCATCTTCAGGTCCGTCAGCAGCAGATCCGCCCCTTCGCCGG
>QKJM01000338.1 GCA_003249315.1 Archangium sp. | reverse complement strand
TCCCTCCAGCACCAGCCCCGCCCCGCTGTAGCTCACCTTCAGGCCCGTCTCCGCCAGCGCCGACGCCACCTCCGCGAGCTGCGCCTGCAGCACCGGCAGCTCGAAGGTGAGATCCAGCTCGCGTGCCAGGAAGGCGTCCGTCCGCAGCAGCGCTCGCAAGCCCTCGCGGCAGCGCTCGTCCTTCACCACCGCCACCAGCTCGCGCTCCGGATCTCGCTCCGTGGCCTTCAGCCCCGGACAGGCCTTGCGCGCCGCGGCCAGCGCCTCCGGGGCCGAGACGGGCTCCAGCCCACCGCCCGACTTCCTCACCTCCAGCCGCCACACCGCGAACTTGCCCTCCGCGTACAGCAGCAGCAGCGTCCTCCCCGGGCGCACCCCCGTGAGGAAGAGCTCGTTGCTTTCCCGGAGCACCTCCGCCGTCGCGATGGTCGGATCCTCCACCTCCACCCAGTCCACCACGCTCAGCTTGTGGAAGCGCTCCCGGCCCTCCTCCAACGTCATCCGGAGGTCCACCGGCCACGCCCCCGCCCCCAGCGGGAGGCTCAGGACGAGGAGCCCCAGGAGGGTTCCCAGCCAGGCCAACGAACGGAAATCCCTCACCCCGGTCCTCTCCCGGAGGGAGAGGGAGCGGCTGTCGCGCATCTCGACTCCCTCGGAAAGTGTGCGCAACCCTCTATCACAGGGTATGAAAGAGACTCTATGCCTACCTGGGTCCTCTGGACCGCCTGCCTGACCCTCGTCTTCGTTCGTGGCCTCATCGCCGCCGCTGAGTCCGCCCTCTACGGCACCTCGGACCTCCGCGCGCAGGAACTCGCCCGCACCAACCCCGGCCCCGGAGACCGCGTCCTCCGCTACAAGACCGAGCGCGAGGTCACCGCCACCGCCCTCCGCGTGGGCATGGTCCTCGGCGGCTTCCTCGCCGCGGCCATCGGCGCCTTCGTTCCCCCCCAGACGCTCGACTTCACCCGCCTGGGCGAGGGCCGCTGGCTCAACGTCGCCACCGTCCTGGCCGGCGCCTTCCTCGTCGGCGTGCTCGCCATCCTCGTCGAGGTCACCCTCCGCGGCCTCGCCAACGCCAGCCCCGAGCGCTGGGCCCTCCGCCTCTCCGGCCTCGTCTCCCTGCTCGTCGTCCTCTTCCACCCGCCCATGCGCCTGCTGCTGGGCCCCGTCAACCTCATCGCCCGCGGCTTCGGCCGCGACCTGCGCTTCGAGCCCCCGCCGCCTCCCCTGGAGGAGTTGGAGAAGCTGCTCGCCGCCCAGGCCGCCCGGGAGGAGATAGACCAGGGTGCTCCCCAGCTCATCCGCTCCATCTTCGAGCTGTCCGACAAGCGCTGCCGTGACGTGATGGTGCCCCGCACCGAGGTCGTCTCCGTCGATCTCGGCACGCCGCCCCTCGAGGTGCTCCAACTGCTCGCGGAGGAGAACCACTCCCGCATCCCCGTCTACCGCGACGACGTGGACCACATCGTCGGCATCCTCCACGCGAGGGATCTCATCCCCCTGCTCCAGCACCCCGAGCTCATCGTCCTCCAGGACATCATCCGCCCCGGCCACTTCGTCCCCTGGATGAAGCCCATTGGAGATCTGCTGCGCGAGATGCAGAAGCGGAAGATCCACATGGCCATCGTGGTGGACGAGTACGGCGGCTTCATGGGGCTGGTGACGCTCGAGGACATCCTCCGGGAGATCGTCGGCGACATCGGCGACGAGTTCGAAGTGGAGGAGAAGCTGGTGGAGAAGCAGCCCGACGGCAGCTTCCTGGTGGACGCCGGGCTGGAGGTGGACCAGTTCACCCAGCTCTTCGGCTTCCCCCCGCCGGAGGGGGACTTCGACACGCTGGGAGGCTTCCTCTCCTCCATGGCGGGCCACCTGCCGGACGTGGGCGAGCGCTTCACCTACGACGGCTGGTCCTTCGTCGTGTACGCCAAGGAGGGCGCCCGCATCGACCGCGTCCGCATGACCCGGCTCAAGGCCTCCACCAAGGAGCCACCGCTCCAGGAGGGCCCGAGCCAGGAGCTGAAACCCTGAGCGTCCAGTCCCCTCCGACCGGCGGATGCTCGCGGCTCAGTCCCGCGAAGGAGCATCGGGCCGGAAGTGGGTCAGGCGGAGGGAGCGCCGGGCACTGAAGGGCAACAGGCGCACCGTCTCGCCCTGGGCTCCGAAGGCCAGGGCCACCCCGCCCGCCACCTCCACCCGCCACGTGCGCGGAGAGGCCTCGGAGACGTCCGAGGACTCCGTCACCAGCGGAAAGGAGACGGTGAGAGAGCGACGCGCCTCGGAGCCCAGCGGCAGCACCACCCCGCGCGTACCCACCGCGTAGCGCCGTCCGTCCAGGCGCAGCTCGAAGTCCACGCCCCGCACCTCCGCATCCCACCAGGTGGGGTTCTCCACCTCCAGGCGCAGGGTGAGGGTGCCGGAACCCTCGGGGGAGAAGGCCAGCTCCACCTCCTCCACCCGAACCGCCTCGTCCATCGCCCGCGGGCGCAGCGTCACCCCGGCGCACCCCGAGGCCCCCACCACCAGCAGCAACAGCCAGAGCAGGCCTCGCATCAGCCCCCCAGCAGCGGCTGGAGCGCCTCCACCGTGAGGGGCCACCCGGCGCGCCGGGCCAACACCTCCAGTGCCTTGAGGAACTCCGCGGCCGATTGGAAGCGGCGCGCCTTGTCCGCGAAGAGCGCCTTGCGCACCAATTGCACCGCGTAGTCCGGCAGCTCCAGCCCCAGGGTGGACAGCAGCGGCGCCCGAGCGTCCCGCACCCGGTGCATCAGCTCCGCCTCTCCATCCCCCGTGTACAGCCGCCGGCCGGCCAGCAGCTCCCAGAGGATGACGCCCACCGAGTACAGGTCGCTTCGCGCGTCCACCGGCAGCCCCAGCACCTGCTCGGGACTCATGTACGGCAGCGTCCCGCGCAGCGCGCCCAGATCGCCCCGCATCACCCCCTCCACGTCCGCCACGCCGAAGTCCGTCAGCTTCACGTCTCCTTCCACGCTCAGGAGGACGTTGGCCGGGTTGACGTCCCGGTGGACGATGGTGGCCCCGTTCTCCCCCACCTTCGCCCGATGGATGTAGTCCAGCGCCTTGAGCAGGCAGAAGGCGATGTAGCAGGCCGCGTCCGGAGGCATCGCCGCCCCCGCCTTCACCAGCAGCTCCTGCATGAAGGCCAGCGTCTGGCCCCTCACCAGCTCCTGCACCATCAGGTAGTCCGGCCCCGCCTTGAAGAGGCGGAAGGTGCGGACGATGTTCGGATGGCGCAGGCGCACCGTCAGCTTCGCCTCGTCGACGAAGGACTTCACGAAGGAGCCATCGTTGCGCAGCGCGGGCAGCAGCCGCTTGAGCACCACTTCGTCCGGCTCGCCCGGCGAGCGCTGGGTGGTGGGCCGAGCACGCACCTGGAACACCTCGGCCATCCCACCTACCGCAAGCCTGCCGACGACCTCGTAACCGCCCAGGTCCGCTGCTGACTGTGACACGCGCCCACCCTATCCGCTTTTGTGCCTGCCCCGCACTACCCCATCAGCAGGGAGGCGAAAAGGCGCTCGTAGCTCCGCGCGGAGGCGGCCCAGGAGAAGTCCCGGCCCATCCCCCGCCGCCGGAAGTCCGCCAGCCGCGAGGGCTCCCCGTAAAGGGCCAGGGCCCACCGGATGGCCCCCAGGAGCGCCTCCGGGTGGAAGCTCTCGAAGAGGATGCCGTCCCCGTCCGGTCCTCCCTGCACCGTATCCACCAGCCCTCCCGTGGCCCGGACGACGGGGACGGTGCCGTAGCGCAGCGAGAACATCTGGTTGAGGCCGCATGGCTCGTACCGGCTGGGCATGAGGAAGAAGTCCGCCCCCGCCTCCACCAGGTGCGACAGCTCCCGGTCGAAGCCGATGTGCGCCCCCACCTGCCGCGGGTACTGGCGCCGCAGGGCCCGCAACCCGTCCTCGAACCGGCTCTCTCCGCTGCCGACCGCCACGAAGCGCAGGCCCGTCTGGAGCGCCTCGGGCAGCGCCTCCAGCAGCAGGTCCACTCCCTTCTGCCAGACCAGCCGGCTCACCACGCCGAACACCGGCGCCTCCGTGTCCGCCCCCAGCCCGAAGCGCTCGAGCAGCGCGTGCCGGCAGACGGCCTTGCCCCTCAGGTCCTCCGCGCGGAAGCGCGCCGGGAGCATCACGTCCGTCTCCGGGTTCCACTCGTCCGCGTCGATGCCGTTGAGGATGCCGGTGAGCACGCCCTGACGCCGACGCAGCAGCCCGTCCAGGCCGAAGCCTCCCTCCGGCTCCTGAATCTCCTTCGCGTAGGTGGGCGAGACGGTGGTCAGGGCATCGGCGAACTGGATGCCTCCCTTGAGGAAGTTGACCGCGTCGTAGAACTCCAGCCCGTGCTCGGCGGTGAAGAGCTCCCACGGCAGCCCCAGCTCCTCCATCACGTGCTTGCCGTACTGCCCCTGGTAGGCGAGGTTGTGGATGGTGAACACACAGCGGGCCTCGTGCAGGGGCGTGGCCTGGAAGCCGCGCCGCAGCGCCACCGCCGCCAGCCCCGTCTGCCAGTCGTTGAGGTGGATGATGTCCGGGAAGAACCGGAGGCGCTGGGCCGCCTGGAGCGCGCCGAGGGAGAGATAGGCGAAGCGCCGGTGGTTGTCGCCGAACTCACCCCAGGCGTCGCCGTAGAGGCCGTGGCGGCCATAGAGGTGCTCGTTCTCCAGGAAGAGGACCTCTTGGCGGGGTGACAGGCGCAGGGAGAGGAGGGCTCCGCGCTCGACCCCATAGGGGAAGCGCAGCTCCAACGAGTGTCCGGTGGGCTCGAGCCTCGCATCCTGGATGTCCCCGTAGCGTGGCGTCACCACCTTCACCTCGTGGCCCAGCGCGGCGAGCGCCGCGGGCAGGGAGCCGGCCACATCACCCAGTCCCCCTGTCTTGGAGAAGGGCGCCAGCTCCGAGGCCACATAGAGGATTTTCATGGAAGGAGACGATGACGTGACGGTGGGGCGAGTCAACCCCTTACGAATGGCCTCCACGAGTGGAGCGGGTGCTATGGTGGAAACGTGGAACACCCTCAAAATCCCATCGAGCGCTTCAAGGCCGTCTTCGAGGAGGCGAAGCGCATCATCCCCGTGGAACCCAACGTCGTGACCTTGGCGACGGTGGGGTCCGACGGAAGGCCGTCCGCGCGCGTGGTGCTGCTCAAGGAGGTCGACGCGCGCGGCTTCGTCTTCTTCACCAACATGGAGAGCCGCAAGGCGCAGGATCTGCAAACCCATCCGTGGGCGTCGCTGTGCTTCTACTGGCAGCCGCTGGATCAGCAGGTGCGGGTGGAAGGGCGGGTGGAGCCGGTATCCGCCGAGGAGGCCGACAGGTACTTCCGCAGCCGGGCCCGCGGCAGTCAGGTGGGCGCGTGGGCCAGCATGCAGAGCCAGCCGCTGGCCTCGCGAGCGGAGCTGGAGGCCCGGGTGGAGGAGTTCACCCGCCGGTTCGAGGGACAGGAGGTCCCCCGTCCCCCCAACTGGTCCGGCGTGCGCGTGGTGCCGGACCGGATCGAATTCTGGAACGCACGCCCGGACCGGCTACACGACCGGATCCTCTACCTGCGAGAGGGCGACGGCTGGCGCACGGAGCACCTCTACCCCTGAGCTACCAGGGGAGCTCCTGGCCCCGGTAGTCGAAGAAGCGCCCTCCATGCTCCTCGCGCAGGCCGTCGATGCACTGGAGGAGTCCTCGGACGGACTCCTCGGGGAGGAGGGGGGCCTGCGGGCCGCCCATCTCCGTGCGCGCCCAGCCAGGGTGGAGGGCGACGGTGACGAAGCCCTCGCCGCGCAGCTCCCAGTGCAGGTTGCGCATGGCCATGTTCAGCGCCGCCTTGGACATGCGGTAGGCGTAGTAACCCCCGGAGCCGTTGTCGCTCAGGGAGCCCGCGCGCGAGGTGAGGTGGGCGATGCGCCGCACGGGACCTCGACGCAGGGCGGGCAGCAGGGCCGCGGTGACCCGCAGCGGGCCCACGGCGTTGACCGAGTACGTCCGGACCAGGTCCTCGCAGTCCAGCCCTTCCAGGGCTCCCTCCTGCCCGAAGACACCCGCGTTGTTGATGAGGACGTCCACTGGCCGGCCATCATCCACCGCCTCGGCGAAGGCGCTCACGCTGCGAGCGTCGGCCACATCCAGCGGGTGGACGCGGAGCCGCTCACCCGCCTCCCGGGCGAGCGCGAGGAGCGGAGACTCCCCCTCGAGGACGAGAAAACCAGCATCGACGGAGTCCCCTCGCGAGAGGAGCTGTCGGACGAATTCGAGGCCCAGTCCGCGACCGGCGCCGGTGATGACGTAACGCATGCGCCCCATTAGACGGGACTTCGCCGCCAGGCAATCCCCTCACGCGATGCTTGACCGAGGGGTGAAGGCCGGCTGAAACCGGAAGTGAAGGGAGTGGCTGGAACCATGAGCGTCGTCATCATCGGAGGAGGCATCAGCGGACTGACGCTGGCCTGGGAGCTGCGCGAGCGAGGCACGGAGGTGCTGCTGCTGGAGTCCAGCCCGCGACTGGGAGGTAACATCCAGACGCGCCACCAGGATGGCTTCCTCATCGAGGCGGGCCCCAACAGCTTCCTGGACAAGGAGCCGGAGATGCGCTCGCTGGCGAGCCGGCTGGGCATCGAGGACCGCATCCGAGCGGCGGACCCGGCGGCGAAGCGGCGCTACCTCTACACGCGGGGGAGGATCCGCAACGTCCCCTCCTCGCCCCCGGCCTTCCTCAAGTCGGACATCCTGCCGTGGGGCGCGAAGCTGCGGATGATGGGCGAGCCGTTCAGCAAGCGGGGACCGGACGGAGACGAGTCCCTGGCCTCCTTCGCGCGACGGCACGTGGGACGCACGGCGACGGCGGTGCTGGTGGACGCGGTGCAGACGGGCATCTTCGCGGGGGACGTGGAGGCGCTGAGCGTGGGCGCGACCTTCCCCAAGCTGGTGGAGCTGGAGCGGCAGCACCGCAGCCTCGTGCTGGGCATGGCGCGCACGCAGGCGAAGGCGCGCAAGGCGCTGCCTCCGGGCGAGGGAGCGCCGAAGCCGTCGGGCGCGCTGTGCTCCTTCGACGGGGGCCTGCAAGTGCTGGTGGACGCCCTGACCCGGGCGCTGGGCCCGGCGGCGCGCACGGGTGTGCGGCTGCGGGGGCTGCGGCGCGAGGACGCGGGCTGGCGGCTGACGGTGGAGGAGGACGGACAGCAGTCGGAGCTGACGGCGGACCAGGTGGTGCTGGCGGTGCCGGCCTACGTGGCGGCGGAGCTGCTCCGGCCCCTGGACGAGAAGCTGGCGGCGCGGGTGGAGAGCATCGCCTACGCCCCCATCGCCGTGGTGCATCTGGGCTTCGAGCCGGGCACCACCCCTCCCCCGGACGGCTTCGGCTTCCTGGTGCCCACCCTCGAGCGGCGGCGCATCCTCGGCGCCATCCACGCCTCCACCACCTTCCCCTGGCGCGCCGAGGGTGGCCGCATCCTCTACACCTGCATGGTGGGCGGGGCGAAGCGGCCGGACCTCGTCTCGCAGGACGAGGCGGCGCTGGTCTCCCTGGCCCGCGAGGAGCTGCGGGAGCTGGCCGGGGTGACGGCCGAGCCCACCCTCACCGAGGTCATCCGCTGGCCTCGCGGCATCCCCCAGTACAACGTGGGCCACCTGGACCGGGTCGCCGCCATCGACCACGCCGCGGCCCGTCATCCCGGGCTGCACCTCACCGGCAACGCCTACAAGGGCGTGGGCATCGTCGACTGCATCCGCAACGCCGCCCTGCTCGCCGCCTCCCTCGCGCGCTGAGCACTTTCCAACCCTTCCGCCGACGGCGTCGGCGGATGTCGGAGGGACATGTCAGAATTCCAGGGTAGTCCACGTAACCCTGGAGGAACGCACCATGGCCCTGAGTCACCCCGCCCTGCTGGTCCCCCTGGCGGTCCTCTTCTTCCCGCTGGTGCTGCTGGGGGCGGTGGCCCTGGGCGTCACGGAGACCGGGGAGACCTGAGGTCCAACGCCCAGTCCGCTTGAGGCCATGCCCTCTCGCCTGCCACGATGCACCCCATGCAGCCCGAGCACGACACGCCCCCTCCCCGCGGCCAGAGCCCGCGCTGTGCGCTCCACGAGGAGGCACTGGCCACCACCATCTGCAATCGCTGCGGCAGCTACGCCTGCATGCAGTGCCACCGCGTGGGGCCGGATGGCCAGGACTACTGCTCGCGCTGTGTCTCCATGGTGTCGGTGCTCGCGGACCGGGGCTCCCGCTTCGTAGCCAACCTGGTGGATCAGCTCATCATCATCGCCCCATGGCTCGGCGGCGTCCTGCTAGCGGTCCTGCTGGGGGACGGCGACAGCGGAATCAGCACCCTGCTGAGCCTCCTCGGCCTGCTGGCGATGCTCGGGATGGCCATGTACCAGGTCTACCTGGCCGCCCAGACCGGGCAGACGATTGGCAAGAGGATGATGGGCATCCGGGTGGTGCGCACCGATGGGAGCCCCGTCGATCTGGTCCGCATCCTCTTCCTGCGCAACCTGGTGCCCATGGTCATCAACGCCGCCTGCGGCATCTTCGGGCTCGTCGACCCGCTCTTCATCTTCAGCGAGGACCGCCGGTGCCTGCATGACCACATCGCGGACACCAAGGTGGTGACGGCGGCCCGGGAGGAGCGCGCCTGAGCCCACCGCCGCGCGGGCCTCAGCCCCTGACGGCGAAGTTCACGCGATTGCGCCCGCCCGCCTTGGCGACCTTGAGCGCCTTCTCCGCCGCGGCGATCAGCTCCTGCTCGTTGCGGCCGTGCTCCGGGTAGGTGGCCACCACGGCGCTCACCGTCACCTCGCCCACCGCGCCGCCGCTGCCCTCCGGGAAGTCCAGCTCGGAGACGGCCTTGCGGATCCTCTCCGC
Source organism: Archangium sp. (assembly GCA_003249315.1). Lineage (GTDB taxonomy): Bacteria > Myxococcota > Myxococcia > Myxococcales > Myxococcaceae > QKJM01. Next base: position 221 of record QKJM01000338.1, on the reverse strand, counting down.
GTAGCCCCGGGCCTTCTCCACGTCGGCGTTGGAGAGCACCACGCCGAACACGTCCCAGTCGTAGCGCGCGGCGATCTCCGAGGAGGTGTCGTTCCGGGTGCGGGTGACGGAGTCCTCCATCATCTCCATCAGCATGTGGCCGATGCGCCGCAGCAGCTTGTCGCCCTCGGCGTAGCCACGCGAGAGGTTGAAGCGACGGAAGTCGTCGAGATCGATGAGCA
>QKJM01000241.1 GCA_003249315.1 Archangium sp. | reverse complement strand
GGACTCCTCGCCGCGGCTGCCCTGGCTCCAATCCCTCCAGGCGCAGCTCGCCGAGGTGCGTCAGCACGACTCCTCTCCCCTGGTGGATCTCCAATCCTGGAGCCAGGTGCCTCGCGGCACGCCGCTCTTCGAGTCCCTGCTCGTCGTGGAGAACTTCCCCCTCGACGCGGCCCTGCTCGAGCACAAGGCCTCACTGGACATCCGCGACGTACTGACACACGAGCGCGCCAACTACCCGCTCGCCCTCGCCGTCGTCCCGGGCGAGCGGCTGCGGCTGGGCCTCTCCCATGACGAGCCGCGCCTGCGGCGCGAGGACATGCGGCGGCTGCTCGAGCACTGGCGCGCCGCGCTCGAGGGACTGGTTGCCAACCCGCAAGCCAACCTGGGTGACATCTCCCTGCTCTCCGACGCCGAGCGTCAGCAGGTGCTGGGCGAGTGGAGCGGCCCGACGTACAGCCGGACGGAGCAGCTCACCCACCAGCTCTTCGAGGAGCAGGTGCGCCGTGCTCCCGACGCCCCCGCCGTGAGCTTCGGTGCGGAGACGCTCACCTACGGCGAGCTCAACGAGCGCGCCAACCAGCTCGCGCGCCACCTGTGCCGCATGGGCGTGGGTCCCGAGGTGCTGGTGACGGTGTTCCTCGAGCGCTCCGTGGAGCGGGTGGTGGCCATGCTGGCCGTCCTCAAGGCCGGCGGAGCCTGGCTGGCCCTGGATCCGTCCCTGCCCGAGGAGCGCCTCTCGTACATCACCGCGGATGCGCCGGCTCCCGTGGTCCTCACCCACTCCTCGCTGGAGCACCTGCTGGACCGGCTCGGCTTCGTCTTCCTCATGGACGAGCACTGGGAGCGCGTGGAGCGCGAGTCCACCGAGGACCTGGACACCCGCGTGGTGGCCGACAACCTCGCCTACGTCATCTACACCTCGGGCAGCACCGGCCGTCCCAAGGGCACGCTGCTCACCCACGGAGGCCTGGCCAACACCGCGCGGCAGGTGGTCGCGGCCCACGGCTACCGTCCCGACAGCCGGGTGCTCCAGTTCGCCAGCGTCGGCTTCGACGCCTCGGTGTGCGAGGCGTTCTCCACGCTGGTGGCCGGCGCCTGCCTGTGCATGGCGGAGCAGGAGCAGCTCATGCCCAGCGAGCCGCTGCGCACGCTGCTGGAGGAGCAGTCCATCACCGCGGTGACGCTGACGCCCTCGGTGCTGGCGCAGCTCGAGCCGCGCGACCTGCCGAAGCTGGAGACGGTCATCTCCGCGGGCGAGGCATGCACGCCGGAGCTGGCGCGGCGCTGGTCATCCGGGCGCACGCTGCTCAACGCCTACGGCCCCACGGAGGTGACCATCTGCGCCACCGTCAGCGGCCCGGTGCGGCCCGAGCGGCTCGGCATCGGCCGGGCGATGCCCGGCGTGCAGGTGTACGTGCTGGACGAACAGCTACGACCCGTGCCGGTGGGCGTGGCCGGAGAGCTCTACGTGGGCGGCGCGGGCGTGGCTCGGGGCTACCTGGGCCAGCCGGCGCTGACGGCGCAGCGCTTCATACCCCACCCCTTCAGCGAGGAGCCGGGAGCCCGGCTCTACCGCACCGGAGACTCGGTACGGTGGATGGCGGACGGGGAGCTGGAATTCCTCGGACGGCTCGACGAGCAGGTGAAGCTGAGAGGCTTCCGCATCGAGTTGGGTGAAGTGGAGTCGGTGCTGTGCGAGCACCCCGCGGTGGCCCAAGCCGTGGTGGCGCTGCGAGAGGACGTGCCGGGAGAGAAGCGGCTGGTGGCCTATGTGGTGCCGGGCGACGGCCAGCAGGTGGAGCCTCAGGCGCTGCGCACCGCGCTGCTCTCGCGGCTGCCCGATTACATGGTGCCCGCGGCCTTCGCCTCCCTGGAGTCGCTCCCGCTGACCACGAGCGGCAAGGTGGACCGCAAGGCACTGCCTGCCCCCGAGGGCACGGACGCCACGGCCTCCGCCGAGTACGCCGCCCCCCAGACGGACACCGAGCGGCGGCTGGCCGCCATCTGGAGCGAGCTCCTGGGTGTGGAGCAGGTGGGCCTCCACGATGAGTTCATGGCGCTCGGCGGCCACTCGTTGCTGGCCACCCAGGTCATGACCCGCATCCGCGCCAGCTTCGGCGTGGAGTTGCCCCTGCGCACCCTCTTCGAGTCCGCCACACTGAAGATGTTGGCCCGGCAGCTCGAAGCCGCCGCGGGCACCTCGGGAGAGCCACGGTTGCCGCCCCTCGAACGCGCCTCGAGAGAGCAACCGCTGCCCCTCTCCTTCGCCCAGCAACGGCTGTGGTTCCTCGAACAGCTCGAGCCGGGGCGCGCCACCTACAACATGCCCGCGGCCATCCGCGTGAGCGGCAACCTGGACGAGGCGGCGCTCGAACGCTGTCTCTCGGAGCTGGTACGCCGCCATGAGGTGCTGCGCTCCACCTACCAGGCCCGGGAGGGCTCGGCCTTCCAGGTCATCCACGCCCCCGCGACCCTGCCAGTGAACCAGGTGGACCTCCGGGGCCTGCCCGCTGCCGCGCGTGAGGCCGAGGCCCTTCGCCTGGCCCGGGAGGAGGGCGCGCGCCCCTTCGACCTCGCCACGGGCCCCATGCTGCGCACCACCCTGCTGAAGCTGACCGACACCGAGCATCTGCTCGTGGTCGTGATGCACCACATCGCCTCGGACGGCTGGTCCATCAGCGTGCTCATCCGGGAGATGAGCGTCCTGTACGAGGCCTTCGCCAGGGGCCTGCCCTCACCGTTGCCGGAGCTGCCGGTGCAGTACGCCGACTACGCGCAGTGGCAGCGCCAGTGGCTGCGGGACGAGGAGCTGGAGCGCCAGCTCTCCTACTGGCGCCAGCAGCTCGACGGCATCCCGCCGCTGCTGGAGCTGCCTGTAGACAGGCCAAGACCCGCGGTGCAGACGTTCCACGGCACCACCTTCCCCGTGCGCCTCTCGCGCGAGCTCTCCGAAGAGCTCAAGGCGCTCGCCCAGCGTGAGGGCGTCACGCCCTTCATGCTCGTGCTCGCCATCTTCCAGGTGCTGCTGTCTCGCTACTCCGGCCAGAAGGACATCACCGTCGGCTCGCCCATCGCTGGCCGCCGCATCGCGGAGCTGGAGGACCTCGTCGGCTTCTTCGTCAACTCCCTGGTGCTGCGCGCCCGCATGGAGGACGACCCTTCCTTCCGCACACTGCTGGCACGGGTGCGCGAGGCGGCGCTGGGCGCCTACGCCCACCAGGACATCCCCTTCGAGAGGCTGGTGGATGAGATCCAGCCCGAGCGCAACCTCAGCCACAGCCCGCTCTTCCAGGTGTGGTTCATGCTGGACAAGCCCCGGCTGGAGGACTTCACCACCGCGGAGCTGAAGCTGAGCATGTTGGACAGCTACGCGGGCGTGGCCAAGTTCGACCTGGCGCTCTCGCTCGAGGACATGCCCGAGGGGTACTCCGGCAACTTCGACTACAACACCGACCTCTTCGACGAGAGCACCGTGGCCCGCATGGCCGAGCATCTGAAGGTGCTGCTGGAGGGCGTGGTGGCCTCGCCGGAGACCCGCGTATCCGCGCTGCCCCTGCACTCCGAGGCCGAGCGCCGGCAAGTGCTCGTGGAGTGGAACCAGGCCCGGCGCGCCCTGCCCGAGCCCGCGCTCGTCCATCGCCTCTTCGAGGAGCAGGTGCGCCGCGCTCCAGACGCCCCCGCGGTGAGCTTCGGTGACGAGACGCTCACCTACGGAGAGCTCGACGCGCGCGCCAACCAGCTCGCCCATCACCTGCGCCGGCTGGGTGTGGGCCCCGAGGTGCTCGTGGCCATCGGCCTGGAGCGCTCGCCCGAGCTGGTGGTGGCCATCCTCGCCACCGTGAAGGCCGGCGGCGCATGGCTGCCGTTGGACCCGTCCCTGCCCGAGGAGCGCCTCTCGTACATCACCCAGGACGCCGGAGCCCCGGTGCTCCTCACCCACTCCTCACTGGAGCACCTGTTCGACAAGCGCGGCTACGTCTTCCTCATGAACGAGCACTGGGAGCGCGTGGAGCGCGAGCCCACGGAAGGCCTGGACACCTCGCTCACGGCGGACAACCTCGCCTACGTCATCTACACCTCGGGCAGCACCGGCCGCCCCAAGGGCACGCTGCTCACCCACCGAGGACTGACCAACACCGCCCTGCAGACCGTGGACTTCATGGAGCTGCGGCCCGGCCGGCGCCTGCTCCAGTTCTTCTCCATCAGCTTCGATGCGTCGGTCTCGGAGCTCTTCCCCGCGCTGCTGTCGGGAGCGTGCCTGGTCATGGCCTCGCGCGAGGAGCTGATGCCCGGAGCTCCGCTGCTGAAGGTGGTGGAGGAGCAGGCCATCACCACGCTGAAGCTGACGCCGTCGGTGCTGGCGCAGCTCGAGCCCGAGGGGCTGAGGGGGGTGGAGACACTCATCTCCGCCGGAGAGGCATGCACGCCGGAGCTGGTGGCGCGCTGGAAGCCAGGAAGGCGCTTCGTCAACGCCTATGGCCCCACCGAATGCACCGTGTGCGCCACCGTCAATACGGACGTGGACGCGCGGCACGTCACCCTGGGCCGGCCCTTCCACAACGTGCGGACGTACGTGCTGGACGAGCACCTGCGGCCAGTACCGGTGGGCGTGCCCGGTGAGCTCTATGTCGGCGGCGTGGGCGTGGCCCGTGGTTACCACGCCCGTCCCGCGCTCACCGCCGAGCGCTTCGTACCGGACCCGTTCTCCGCCGAGCCCGGGGCGCGCCTCTACCGCACCGGAGACAAGGCGCGCTGGCTGGCCCAGGGCGAGCTGGAATACCTCGGCCGCATCGACTTCCAGGTGAAGCTGCGCGGCTTCCGGATCGAGCTGGGCGAGGTGGAGTCCGTGCTGCTGCAGCACCCCGTGGTGCGCGAGGCAGTGGTGGTACTGCGCGAGGACTCGCCCGGCCGCAAGCGACTGGTGGCCTATGTGGTGGCGCGCGAGGGCCAGCAGGCCAACGCCTCCGCCCTGCGCTCCTACCTGCAGGGCACGCTGCCCGAGTACATGGTACCGGCCGCCTTCGTCTCCCTGGAGGCCCTGCCCTTCAACTCCAGCGGCAAATTGGACAGGAAGGCGCTGCCCCCTCCGGAGGACTCCAGGGCCGAGCAGAAGTCCACCTACGTGGCTCCCCGCGACGACGTCGAGCAGCGCCTGGCCGACATCTGGGCGCAGGTGCTCGGCATCCAGCGGATCGGCGTGCATGACAACTTCTTCGAGCTGGGGGGCGACTCCATCATCAGCCTCCAGGTAGTGGCCCGCGCGCGTCAGGCCGGCCTCGTCCTCGCCACGCGAGAGCTCTTCCAGAACCAGACGGTGGCCCAGCTCGCGAGAGTGGCGAGGGCCGCCTCCACGTCCGTGGAAGAGCAGGGCCCCATCATGGGCCCGGTCCCCCTGACCCCCATCCAGCACCACCTGCTCCAGCACGACGCCGCGCACGCCCACCACTTCAACCAGTCCGTGCTGCTGGCCACCCGCCTGCCGCTGGAAGTCTCGCTGTTGGAGGAGACGCTGCGGCACCTGCTTGCCCACCATGACACCCTGCGCCTGCGTCTGCGCCAGGTGGACGGCCAGTGGCAGCAGGACAACGTGGGCCCCGAGGAAGCCCCCTTCCAGCTCCTCGAGGTGGACCTCGCCGCCCTCCCCGCCGCCCAGCGCATCGCGGCCCTCGAGGCCGAGAGCTCCCGCCTGCAGGCCAGCTTCGTCCTCTCTCAGCCTCCCCTGCTGCGCGCCGCCCTCTTCCACCTCGGAGAGGGCCAGCAGCGCCTCCTGCTCGCCGTGCATCACCTCGCGGTGGACGCCGTCTCCTGGCGCGTGCTGCTGGAGGACCTGGAGTCCACCTACCTGCAGCTCCAGCAGGGCCAGACGGTGACGCTCCCGGCGCGCAGCAACTCCTTCCAGGGATGGGCCCGCCGCCTGGAGTCCCACGCCCGCTCGCCGGCCCTCGAGGCCGAGGCCGCCCTCTGGTTGGACGAGGCCCGCCAGCACGTGGCGCCCCTGCCCACCGACGCCACCGGCCCCAACACCCACGCCTCCGAGCGCTCCGTCTCCATTTCACTCGAGGCCGAGGAGACGAGGCTGTTGCTGCAGGAGGTGCCCACCTCCTGGCGCGCCCACATCAATGACGTGCTGCTGACGGCGCTGGCCCAGGCCCTGGCCGAGTGGACGGGACAATCCCACGTCCTCGTCGACCTGGAGGGCCACGGCCGCGAGGAGCTCTTCCCGGACATGGACATCAGCCGTACCGTCGGCTGGTTCACCTCGCTCACGCCGGTGCTGCTGCCGGTGCCCGAGGGCGGCAGCGTGGGAGACGGGCTGCGCGCCGTGCGCGACTCGCTGCGCCGCCTGCCGCACCATGGCATCGGCCACGGACTGCTGCGGTGGATGGGGCCCGCCGAGACGGCCGAGCGGCTGCAGGCGCTCCCCTCTCCGCAGGTCGCCTTCAACTATCTCGGGCAGCTCGATGCCACCGTGGCCGCGAGCCGCTTCTTCTCGCTGGCCACCGAGTCCTTCGGCCCCCTCACCGATCCTTCCGGTACCCGCTTCCACCCGCTGGAGGTGAATGGCTCCGTGCTCGACGGACGCCTGCGGGTGGCCTTCGGCTACAGCACCCACCTGCACTCGGCCGCCACCATCGATCGGCTCGCGCAGCGCTTCCTCCACCACCTGCGCGCCCTCATCTCCTCGCGCCACTCCGAGGACGCCCGCCGCTTCTCTCCGGGCGACTTCCCCCTGGCCCCCCTCACCCCGGAGACGCTCGACGCGCTGCTGCGGCGAACCGGGCCGGACATCGAGGACATCTACCCGGTGTCGCCCATGCAGCATGGACTCCTCTTCCATGCCCTGCTCTCGCCCGAGTCATCCGCCTACTTCGAGCAGCTCGCCTGGACGGTGCGCGGAGAGTTCGACCTGGAGTCCTTCCTCCGCGCCTGGAGGACTTGCCTGGAGCATCACTCCATCCTCCGCTCCTCCTTCCACTGGGAGGGGCTGGAGTCTCCCCTCCAGGTGGTCCATGCCCATGCCGAGCTGCCCTTCGAGCTGCTCGACTGGCGCGAGCTGCCGGCTTCCGAGCAGCAGGCCCGCTTCGAGCAACTGCTGCGCGAGGAGAAGGAACGCGGCTTCGACCTGAGCCGCGCGCCCCTCACTCGCCTGACGGCGGTGCGGCTGGCCGAGGACACCTACCGCTTCCTGTGGAACCACCATCACTTGCTGGTGGACGGCTGGAGCCTCGGCGTGCTCATCGGCGAGGTGTTCTCCCTCTACGACGCCTACCGCGCCGGCCGCTCGCCCCAGCCCGTGTCCCGGCCGCCCTTCCGCGACTACATCGCGTGGCTGCGGCAGCGCGACACCACGGCGGACATCTCCTGGTGGCGCTCGTACCTGGAGGGCTTCTCCGCGCCCACGCCGCTGCCCGCCGACACGCGCACCGTGCCGCCCCCGGGAGAGCTCCCCACCCCGCACACGCTGGAGCTGAGCCTGTCCTCCGAGGCCACCGCCTCGCTCCAGGCCTTCGCCCGCCAGCACCAGCTCACCCCGCACACGCTCGCCCTCGCCGCCTGGGCCCTCGTCCTCTCGTGCTACAGCGGTGAGCAGGACGTCGTCTTCGGCAACACCGTTGCCGGCAGGCCGCCGGAGCTGCCCGGCTCCGACGCCATGGTGGGCCTCTTCATCAACTCGCTGCCCACCCGCGTGAGGATTCCCTCCGCCGCCTCGCCCCTGCTGCCCTGGCTCCAGTCGCTGCAGTCCTCCCAGCTCGAGCAGCGCCAGTACGAGCACACTCCGCTCGTCCACATCCAGTCCGCCAGCACCCTGCCCCGCGGCACGCCGCTCTTCGAGTCGCTCGTCGTCTTCGAGAACTACCCACTCGATACCTCCATGCTGTCCTCCTCCTCGCTGCGGGTGGAGGAAGTGCAGGGCTTCGAGGCCACCAACTACCCGCTCACCCTCTCCATCCTCCCGGGTGACTCGCTGCGCCTGCGTGCCGTCTACGACTCTCCCCGCTTCGAGCGCGCAGGCATGGAGCGGCTGCTGGGCCACTGGCGCAATGCCCTCGAGGGCCTGGTGGCCCCCGACTCCAAGCACCTGGGAGACCTCACCCTGCTGTCCGAGTCCGAGCGCCGCCTGGTGGTGAGGGAGTGGAACCAGACGCGCACCGACTTCCCGAGCGAGTCCTGCATCCACCACCTCTTCGAGAAGCAGGTGGCCCTGCGCCCCGAGGCCATCGCCCTGGAGTTCGGCGACGAGCGCCTCTCCTACCGGGAGCTGGACGCTCGCGCCAACCAGCTCGCGCACCTGCTGCGCGCGCACGGCGTCGGGCCGGATGACCTGGTCGCGCTCTGCCTGGAGCGCTCCGTGGAGCTCATCGTCTCGCTCCTCGCCATCCTCAAGGCGGGCGGGGCCTACCTGCCGTTGGACGCCTCCTACCCGGCGGAGCGCCTGGCCTTCATGCTGGAGGATGCGCCGCCCCGGCTGCTGCTCACCTCCCGCTCCCTGCGCTCGCAGCTCCCCGTGTCCGCGCGGCTCCCCTGCCTGCTGGTAGAGGAGCTGAAGCTGGAGGAGCAACCCTCCACGGCACCGGACGCGGGCGTCACCTCGCGCAACCTGGCCTACGTGGACTTCACCTCGGGCAGCACCGGCCGTCCCAAGGGCGTCGCCATCGAGCACCGCTCGGTGATGCGGCTCTTTCACGGCATCCACTACGCCCACCTGGGCCCCGAGGAGACCTTCCTCCTCATCGCCCCCATCTCCTTCGATGCCTCCACGCTCGAGGTGTGGGGCCCGCTGCTCTTCGGAGGCCGCCTCGTCGTCTTCCCTCCCCAGTCCCCCAGCGACCTGGAGCTGCTTACCCACGTGCTCACCCGTCACCAGGTGACGACGCTCCACCTCACCGCCGGCCTCTTCTCGCAGATGGTGGACTTGAAGCTGGACGGATTGAAAGGTGTGCGTCAGTTGCTCACCGGTGGCGACGTCGTCTCCGCGCCGCACGTGCGCCGGGTACTCTCCGAGCTGCGCATTCCCGTCACCGCCTGCTATGGCCCCACCGAGAGCACGCTCTTCACCTCGTGCCACCGGATGACCCGGCCCGAGCAGGTGGGGAACGCCGTCCCCATCG